>JANQHA010000511.1 GCA_028282865.1 Oligoflexales bacterium | reverse complement strand
AGGTTTTGCGTAGCGACCATGGGACTGAGTATTGGCATTAACTTTTCAGTGAAGTCGGCCTGTATTAGCGACTACCAACGTCCTGGTGAACAAGGATTTAGCAAATATGATGCCTCCGAAACCCTGCAAATGCTCGGTAGGGCTGGAAGAAGGGGAAAAGATGTCATAGGTTTTAGCATCTGGCCCAGCCTTAGTTCCTATCAGACTCTATCAAAAGCGACTCGAAGTGACTGCCGCTCGAGGTTAAAAAATGACCCTACCACTTTCCTAGGTTTAGTTGCCCAGGATCTTAGTGAAAAAGATATTGAGAAATTTTATGCTAAAAGCTTTAGAAGGTTTTCTGACTCTGGGCTCGACCTCGGACTTATAAGAAAGTCGCGAGTTTTATCTAAATTGAAGCTGAAAACAATCCCTTGCGATACCCCGGCACATGAATTCGCTAAGTACCTATTGGAAGACCGCGATAAAAATCCATCGAAGTGCTATGAGTGCCCGCATTTAACTAATTGCCACCGGTACCTACAAGCAAAGTCAGATAACGATTTAGCAGCTCTGCAATTACACCTACATATCATTGGCGCCCTTGACCAAGCCGGTAAGCTTAGCGCCTACGGAGCGATGGCTAAATTCTTCCCGCAGCCTGGTGGCCTGCTTATTGCGCATTATCTACAGCAGGCTGGTCAAGAGGATTTTAACCTCACCGAATGTGCCGAGCTCATGGGGTGTCTAAGTTTGGCAAGATTTAAATCACCGGGGATCGAACGAAGCTACAAATTCCCATTTGACCCAGAGGAATTAGAGGAAGACTTGATGGACCTTTATCCACTAGATCTATTTCCAGAGTTGTATGACCCACCGCATGGTCAGCGGAATCACCATATGATTCGTGAGCTTTTACCAGATGCTGGATTCGCCATTAAAGCTTGGATCCAAGGAATGCCCTGGAGCGAGTTACAGCGGCATGTTGTAAATGAGAAATTTGCCCAAGGAGATTTGGTGTCACTGATATATAGAGTCGCATCTTACCTGCAGTCGCTTAATCAAGCAAACTTAGGTCAAATAAGCCGAAATGCTAAAAGTCTGCGCGAAGAAATTCTTCGTGAGCCTCTATCTTTAACTATCTAAGAGGAATATAACAAAATGTATTTTGCCGTCACAAAACTTTGCTTCGATTTGGATAACAATACGGTTAGAGACAGTAAAGAGCTCGCAAGTCTATGCGAGAGGATTAGAAAGAAGTTCAAGGTTACCGCGTCTCCTTGTCCACTAGAAAAAACCCAAGCGAGTATTGCCATCGTCACACTGCAACGAGCTGAACAGAAAATATCCAAGTTGCTAGACGACATCTCAGAATTCTGTGAAACCTGCGGGTTCGGGAGGGTCTCCCAGGAGCACACCCTTATTGATACCATAGATAGCATTTCAGAGTTTGACGATGGAGAGGAGAGCGGTAGCTACTATGAATGAAAAAAAAGAATTCAAACTGACATCAAGTTTAGGAAAAACATGTACGATAACCATGGACTTACACCATTGGGACAAAATACAAGCAAAGGCGAAGGGATTGAAGTGGGCCGGAGCTTGTTTTGGATTTGGTATGTTGACTATTTTTATTCCAATCGTTCATTTCGTGTCAGTTCCAGCTGCAATTTTAGCGACTCCAATAGTTTATTTAGTAATCTCTAAGTTATTCGAAAGCGGTATCGAATACCAAGGAGAGATGAACTGTCCTGAGTGTGGCAAACAACAAGCTTTGGACGGAAGCTGCCGAGAGTGGCCTACTTATA
>JANQHA010000409.1 GCA_028282865.1 Oligoflexales bacterium | reverse complement strand
ATCCGATGAAGTGGGCGAGCTAGAGTGGTGGGATGAAACGACTGCGATTATAAATAAAATCACGCTAATTGCTGACAACGCGGCACTAGTCGACTCGGTTATAGCAATGAGAGATATCAAGACCAAGAATCTAAAGACAGCTATGGAGCTCTATCAGATTCAAAAACATTTCGCTCAGTTTTCTGACAAGACCGAATCTCAAATCAAGGAGCTTAAAGAGATCTTAACTGGTCGAGCTGCAGCTGATATGTCAGATAATTGCCAAGAAAATGGTCAAGGTCAGCCTGATCTGCTGCTACCCGATCAATGTCAATACTTAGTCGTATTCAATGACATCTTGCGAGGAACCACTTCTAGATATTCCGAGCAGGCGCTCACCCAATCACTAGATAATCTTAAGAACAAGAAAGATGAACTGGGTGCAGTACTAGACTTTCTAGTCATGGCAGCAATCGACTTCAACCAAAGTATCCAAGATCTTTTTGAACTAGCTATCGCGATCATTGAAGGGTCCTAAAACTAAGGAGGGGTATAAAATGAATCTTAAATCGTTGATCATAGTAATAACAAGCCTTATATCTCAGACCACCCTAGCCTCTCTACTTGAAACATATAGTAGAGAGGTAGATGTCAATTCCTACACATCAGCTTTCTACAAATATAAAAAAACTCGTGACAAATACTATTTTGGCGACAAAGGCCTACTGAAAGAAGCAAAGAGTTTTCAGAATAGTGCGGAATTATGGTTAAAGAAATGGCGGCAGGTGGGAACACAGATAAGCACTGACGAAACCTCCGAGATAGCTGAGATAGAGTCGATGATCGCCAACCTCTTACAGAACCAATCGCGAGAACTAGCTAATCTCGCCGAGCGTCTAAAAGTTATGAGAAGTTTAGGGGGTCGTATTGAATCTGGCTTATCAGCTATATCAACCTTAGAAGATTCCGAGGTATTCGGCGCCCATAAAGGTCGGCTGGAAGAGGTAGGCAGCGAGATGAGGGATCAGACAGTAGCAATTATCAAAGCTTCTGAGGAGCAATTCTCGGCCTTAGAAAAAATGCCAGAGGCTTACAGCTTAGACTTCTTTGTAAAGCACTTGAGATTAGGTGCCATCCAACGTGGAATTGACGAGACCGGACCTCTAGTACAACGAATGTCCGAATACATCCGAGCAGAATCTCTAGGTCAGCCAATCGTCAAAGCCGTAGAAAATGCTACCAATAGAATTAGAGGCCGAGCGATTAACCTCGAAGCTATGACTTTGAAGAACGATCTCGAAGCATTCAAAGACACCTGTAGGCAAAAAAAGACAGAAATCGAACAGCTAACTCAGATAGGCGATCAAAAAACTCGCCTACAGCAGCAAATCCAAAACATATGTGACGCTGAATTGAGCCACTATCAGAATTCAATCTTAATCTACACACCTCAGCAATTAGCAGAGTCGATGCACCGAAACAAGATTACCAAGTACAGGCAAAGTTGTCAGAACCGAGCCTCCGAAGCCTGTCACCTATACAGCTGGCTTAAAGGAATTAGCCTCGATAGAGTTCGAGAGTACTCGGTAAAAGATATCAGCATCTTAGAAAAACTATGGATAAGAATGGCGGGAGGTCAAAATGAATAAGCATATATTCTACTACAAAATGTTAATCTCCGGTTTATTGTTAAGCCTTTTCGCTTCAGCAGCTTTGGCAGACGAATTGATATTCGATGCTTCCCATCCGAGCCCAATCTCCTTCGAACCATTTACAATCGAAAACGCAGAAGGAGTGGAACTACCGCGCAGCATGACAGCTGTTTTGGAGCTAGAGGCAGAAGAAAAGCAACTTCGAGAATCGGAGATGCAGCAGGAAATAGATGAAATGATATCTGCTGGATTCGAGCCATCAGCTATAAAGGAATCAGGATCATTTCAACCCCAAACGTTATCAGTTGGCGAATACATTGATCAAATGAACACTGCCGAAAGAGCGATGAATCAGTATGGCTACTCTTTACGCTCAACAGATCCAGAATCTATCGAGGAAGTTCAGAAAATTGATCAAGAAAAAATTCAAGATCAAGTGGTAGCGGCAAAAGAGGTGTACGCCAAAGCTGAAAACTCTCCGTCGTATGATGAGACGAAGGCGGAACTTGACGCTAAGCATAGCGAGGTCAAAAACAATATTGCCGAATACAAAGAGCGCTACAAAAAACCCAGTGCCAAACGTATGTACCTTGAATCTAAGCGGGACAAGTGTGAGCCAGCCGAAGGAGAAGAGGTATCCACCGACCACGTAGAGTGTTTTGTCGATGAGATGGAAAATCCAGATTCAGGCTCGAGACCATTTGTAGATCCCAATGCCGACTCTGATACCTGCAGTCCTGATACCAAACTAGGGAAGTCATTTTTACTTAATGAAAACTGGTCGGATTCTGGTGGTGATTCAAACTTTGGTTGGGTTGCCGATGCAAAATTTAAACTGCAAACAGATATATCCGGTCTGACTCTAAAGAGTAGCGCTGATGCCGAAGGACTATTTCTAACAAGATCGAAGAAGGTTCTTGAAGCCAAGGCAAGTTTTACTTCTCCTCAAAAAGGGACCGCTAAAGGCAGCTTTTCAGTAAGAGTTCTTGGCAGCGATGTCATAGACCCCGTTAATAAATCATGGGATCTTCACTTAATCGACTCAAAGGATGATGACGGTCAAGAGAAGTATATCACACACAAGGAGGTCTCGATTCTATCTACAGTCATCCCAATGGGGTTTGTACCTGTGACCCTTAGTTTAGATGCCAAGCTTTCTATGGGTCCTCGCTATCAGCTTGATCTAATGCCAGTAAAAATTTATGGCAGTGCTGAGTGGATCAATCGCCTAACCCTCATCGCCTCCGCTGGGATTGGAGCAGATCTTGAGCTTTTCGTGATTCTTGCAGGAGTTAAGGGTTATATCGATTTATTCGACGCGACTATAGGGAGCTATTCCGAAGCTGGTTTGGCTCTTGAGAATGATGTTAAGCCCAAGATATTCGCCAAGTTTAACGCCAAAGCAAAAATGAGGACACTCTCAGGCTCACTCAGGCTAGGTGTCTGGGCAAAATCGACTTTTTCGGTGCCACAGCCCAGAAGTAGCTTCCCATTTGTAGAAATGAAGCCTTACAAATATGAGTGGAGTACAAAGCTTGGAGATTACCCAGGATATGAATTTCCGACGGCAGTCCTTTTTGAGAAAAAAGTTGGTTACGATGTCTGCACCGGGCAAAAGACAGTCGAGACCATAAAAGCAAATGAACCGCGAGATCGCACCGAAAGACAGTCTTTCGAAGTCGCAGAATTATCTCGTATCTCAGGGTTAGAAAGTAAGGCGAGTCAGTTGATGGACGAGGAGCTTTACTCAGATATCGTTGCGTCTGTTAAAACCGAGGCCAGCCGGCTGCTGGCAACAGTAGAAGCTACCAACACACTAAGATCGACCATCAACCACGAACTATTGACCGGTGAATAGGAGACACTAATGAAGCTTGCGGCGACCATTCTAGTTAGTTTAACAGTTATATGGCTAAGTTGGATCATGCTACCTAACAGTGCGTTCCCGCCCAAAGAAAAGGCGGCAGAGAGACAGGAAGTTAGCATCTTTAACTCGGTGATGCTTCCCGACGACCACTGGAAATCCTACGACCTATCACTTGCAGTCAGCAGCTCATATGACCCTCAACTTCTTCTCGCTTCTGGAGCTGATCTCTCTGGCTCCAAGGTGGGCTGGAAACCCAAAAGCATTGAGTCGCGGCTTACCGGAATGCTTTTATTAAGTAACCCTGACCAATCAAATTCTGGAAAATTTACAGCGGTAATGAAAAAAGTACGAATATCGTTAGCTACACCTTATCAGGGAGACACGACCTCTATCGAGGCTCAGTTTGCAAAACCTATCGAAGTTTTTGTTAACTCTAAAGGGCTCATCGAGTCTATATCATTTCATCCGTCAACAAATATCCTAGTCAAAAACACCTGGGCTATCATAGTTTCTCAGCTTCAGGTCAGCCTTCCTGACAATGGAGATCCCAGTAAGCCTTGGTATTCCGTAGAAGAGGACTACCTAAGCAAATATTCCGTCAGATATTCGCAACAAGAGGATGAGGGTATAACTCAACTTTCAAAGGTAAAAACAAAAATCTTATCGGTCGCAGTTCAGTCAATGAGTGGACCGCCGGCCACGAAACTAGCCCCGAGCAATCGCTGGACAGCAGAGTTTAAAGATAAATCTTTAGCTAAGCTATCTGCGCGAGACGGATTAGTCCTATTAATTTCTAATAAGCAGGCTTACAAAAACGACATTGCAATCGATTTGGAGCTCAGCAAGGAGAACCCTGACAGAGAGCGGTTAGATGCACTCGTAAGTCAAAGTAGGACTAGCACACCAATTAACCTGAAATGGAAGTCGGGATTTTCAAACGAAATATCCAAGAAAGCAGCTATGAAAAACTCGTATCTAAACGATCTTCAGTCAACCAGCATTTCGACAATCCTTTCAACGGTTCAGAAAAAACTAAATAAAGAAGAGCGGATATCAATCTATAAGAAAATCAGAGCATACGCATATCTGAACCCAAATAAAGTCGACAAATTTCTCCACCCATTAGTCAATGGTAAATATAATGGTAACGCAAACACGCTTATTGCTGTGGCACTTGGGAAGGTGGGACACCCTCAAGCTCAAACTGTTCTAAGACGAGCCATATCTCTTAGAGAGCAACAAGGCAGGACCTTTCTCAATTTTCTACCGCTATTAAGCCAATCTGACCAACCAACCTTAGAAACTTTGAACTTTCTGGAACGACTGTCTCGCTCTACTGATCAAGACGTCCAATCAACCGCAATGCTTGCTTCCGGGATGGCGCTTGGCAGGTTTGCAGATGTAGACCCGAACGAAGCAAAAAAGCGCATTATAAGGAGAGCTACCGATTTACGTACATCTGATAACCCACGTAATAGAACTCTGTTGATAAAACTGTTAGGTAACAGCGGGGCTCCAGAAGCCTTCTCTGCACTGCAGGAAATTATTTTATCCAACCGACCTGTTCAAGAAAGAGCTTTAGCATTAAATGCACTACGATTTAACAAAACGACGGAAGCAAGAGAGCAACTACAAGTATTTTTAAAAAATCTAAAGAACGAATCAATGAGTTTAGCTGCTCTAAATGCACTTCAATACCGAGAGTTGGATAACATAATTATTCAGGACATAAATAGCGCAGTTTATACGGCCAAATCATCAGACGTTCGGATCGAGGCGGTTAGACTATTGTGGTCTCGTCGCTCAGAAGTGAAAAATTTCGGGCAAGAACTAGAAAATGTAATTCGTATAAATTCCGACCCAAAAGTAAGGCGAATTGCTCGACAGTTTTTGGAGGTGATGTGATGTTAAGTTATAAAGCTCTAACTAGATTCGCAATCATAGCTGCAGTAGCGGCCTACGTCCTAAGTTCAGTGAAAAACCCGCAAGAAGATGCGGTTGACTCCTCTTCATTTATAGAGGGGCGCGAACCAAAAAAAAATGTAGAGACACGAATCCACACCTCAATGATCAATGACGCGACTGATCGCGAACATACCTCTTATCGTCGCCAAAACGACTTAGCAGCGCAGTCGTTTGATGTAGCTTGGGGACAGGTGGTAGATGGTGCGAATCACGACTCACCCGAGCAGCTTATAGCAAAGCTATTACAGCTCCGCGAGCAACACCCACAAAAGCAAGGTTTTCTTGATGCAGAAATAGGGCTATTAAAACTTCATGAACAAGGTAATGACGCAGAGGCCATAGTTTGGCTTGAAAACGCCCTTAATACCGAAAAAAACCAACCAGACGCTTTAAAAGAGCTAGTAATTATCTACATAGAAAATGGCCTGCTAGAAAGAGGAGCCGAGGTGTTCGAACGGATCTTATCAACAACAACCACAGATGAGCAGCAGGCTCGCTACAGTGGGGCTCTCGGACAGATCTACGCCACCTCCGGCAGGAGTGAAGAAGCGATATCCCTACTTGAAGACTCAATAGAGACAATTAAAGACCCAAAAATAGCAACAAAACTAGCAGAGTTATACGCCAATGACGGAAGGTTAGAGCAAGCTATCGAAGCACAACAAATAGCAATAGCTAGCTTTCGATCTCAAGCCTTCGATAACTCCGATGTCGACGGCGCTAGCCAGTTAAACTTTTATAGAATGAATCTCTACAATTCCCTATTAGCTGCCAATAGAGATGATGAAGCTGCCTCCTTGCTAAAAGAAATGGCCCTTGATCAATATGAATACGCTGGCGGAATCTGAGCCGAACAAGGCAGCAATAGGAAAGACGACAGACTTTTAGGCTAGATCAGTATAAGACAAGCTAACTGTGGCCTAAAATAACCACGCCAGCATTGCCACCAAAACCGAGAGCGCAAACCATGATCAAGCTACCTTCGGTCAGTCTAAGAATTTTTGAAGACTTCAGACCGATATCATAAGGTAGCATCGGTATAGAACCTTCCTGCAAAGACTTTGCAGCTATAGCCAGAGAAAAAGCCGCTGAAGCTCCGAGCATATGGCCGGTCATCCATTTGAAGCTGGTTAAAGGAGGGATTCCTGACGAGAATACCGATTGATATGCCCTAATTTCTGCTAGATCCCCTTGCCTGGTTCCAGCACCGTGGCCAATCACTACGTCGATATCTGATGATTGAAGTTGTGCATCTTTTAGCGCTGCGATCATAGCTCGCCTAAGGCCGTCACCAGTGATTCCAGTCATGGTATTCACTTCTGTAGCAGCGCCGTAGCCTTTTATAATAACGGGGCCACGATCGTTATTTAAAATAAGGGAAGCAGCACCTTCACCAAGAATCATTCCACTTCGCTTATCACTATAGGGTCGATACAGATAGCCATCGATTGT
>JANQHA010000392.1 GCA_028282865.1 Oligoflexales bacterium | reverse complement strand
TCCCCCGCATGTATCATCAGCAACTTCTTTAGTAGATACGATATGAATGATGCTATCCAACCAAAAGATCAGGAGGCGCCAGAGTCTAAGGATCTATTTAGCTGGTTTAAAAAGAAGCGAGAATCCTAAACGAACTAAATATCTAGTGTGATACCACATCTGGAAGTTCGGGAACTGTTTCCTCTACCTCGTCACCACCATCATCTGAGCCATCGCTCTGTATACGAAAGACACCTTGCCATGGATCTCTTTTCTTAGATATAAAGCTAATAGCTTTGCTTCCGGTATCCACAACGGATTTGTCCAACCAGAATGGCAGCTCAATAACCTCTAGCTTTGCTATAGCTTCATACTGGTCGCCCGGCCTTATATACCAGGGACTGATAAATGTGACGAAATCGCTTCTTGGGCTAAAGTTATTTCGCGGGTACTCGTTAAAATTGTTGCTTACTGTATAAAAAACCTGAATGATGAAATTTGAATCTTCAATTGGCTGGACACTAAATTTTTTATACGGACCACCGGAATTTTCTGCAAGCCTTTGAGTCTTTACTACAGGGAACTCACTATTTTCCATGTCCAACAATACAAGCTGCCTACTAAACGATACAGTGCCTTGACCAAATTTTTGCCGCAATGAGGCAATGACCGCTAAATATCTACCGTCATTTGAAAAAGTAAAAGAATCGATCGATTCATAGCCGTCGAGAGCCTTCTTAAAAACATTAAGCTGATTAGCATTTTGTAAGTCCATAAAATGTACCGTAGCGCCGTCTTTAGTAACGATAAGGTCGCCACCTGGGCTAACAGCTATCACCTGCTGAAAGTCTTGGGCATATTTTGGCACCTCCTCTTTATGAAGAGTCAACTTTCTTATCACTGGTTCCACTGTATCGAGCTCATCCGATGGATTTATCGACAAATGAATAGACTGGCCATCAGCGTAAAAGTCCGTTAACAAAATACCTTCAGAAAATGAGTATAGCTCATTCGGGCCCTTGCCATCACCAGAACCAGCCCATATCACTTTCCGACTCACAACATCGTATAGGAATAACCTCTGCTTTTCATAACTCGCTGCGGTCCGATCTTCTATATGAATTGCCAAAAGTTCGGTATTAGAAACGAAATCCATTCGTACACTTATATCACGATACCTGTATAGACCTCCTTCATTGTTTGACGACAACTGAACAGCGGTTACTTCCGGCCGTTGCTGGTCAATTGCTAGCAAATCATAAATATTTACCCTGCGGCCCATAGCGGAATAGTCCTCTGCCGATATTTGAGATTCGCCTAATTCACTCTCTTCCCAAGCAGCATAAGTTCTTCTTAGGTCCAGCACTTCAATTTGCTGATAATTTGATTCCTTAGAAGTAACGTGATAGGCCAACCATTGCTCATCGGAAGATAAGGTCGGCTGGGTGGGAAAACTTTCAGGCTGCTGATAACTTAGCTGGTTCACTTCTACCGGAATGTTTGCGTGTGTCCATAAATAGGGATAAACTGGAACCTCGGAAAGAGCCCATTGCGAAGAACTAAGATCTAAAACTCCCGTTTCTATATCTTCATCACCATAGAGGGCTGAAATCACCCCCATTGATTGCGATAGCACCTGAGTAAATCGGGTATTAAACTTAATCACCGTAAATTCTGAGCTTGAAGAAGGAATGGTCATCGCATAATCGTAGAAGTACCTAAATGAAGCAAGCTGCGAAAAGTTCGCAGCAGCCTTAAATAGCCCCCGACAATCGTCATTGCCTAATAGGGTTTTACTGGAAAAACAGCACCCAAACATAACCATAAGAAATAGTTCTAAACGGAACATAAAAGCCTCGGTAAACCATTGTAATTAGAATCATAGTTAACGACAACACAGTACGAAATATCAGGTGCAGAGAGGTATATTAATATCTATGGAAAGGGTATATAGACTCAAATAAATAAAAATTCAACATATATAAAAACTATCGTTATTTATTGTTTTTATTGGGCCTCCAGCGGACAAAGTTTGAAAAGACAAGAATAATCATCAAGGTATATACCTTGTGTTGGAGCAGCTCATATATCAATATTGAATAACTTAAGGAATATCTGCCGAATAAATAATATAGAGCACCCACAAATACCTTATTTTAGAATGGAAAAGCTAGAAATTTAAAAAGTCACAAATACCTGCATCACATTACCTCTATAGTACCTAATGTAAACACCCGATACACCAAATAGAGCACTTATCATTTACCTCTCGTGTACGGAGCCTCGAGCTTAATGACTATATCCAAAAGATTGCTTACTATAGTCATTTTGACCATTTTAGAGGTTAGTTTCACCATCTGGGGAACACTACAGATATCGAAAGGGGCTAGATTCCACCAGCTTAACCTACTTCATTTAAAGTATAATTCGGAGTTTAAGGATCAACTAAAAAAGATTTCCCCCCCATCAGCTGAGACATCGAAGTTAAGAGCCATAATCTTAAAAATAAAGCAGCAGCCGATAGAGTGCTTAAGAGAAGTTAGCGCCATTGACGAACTATTAATGCAACAAATTGGCACCGCTTTCGCAATTCATCTATGTCAAAAAGATATTAAGGATGCAGATGCAGCTTTGAAAAACCTTGATGAATTCGAACAACGAAAAATTAGCTTTGAAGAATTCTACGCTAAAATGAGAGAAGCTTCTTTAGCCTTCTCTGAAAATTCGTCAAAATTCGAGAAGCCAATCACTAAGACCGTAGGTTTCGTAATCTCGGCTATGATTCCACTAATTCTAGTTATATCTATTTTTAATATTATTTTGATAAGCTATCTTTCTAGAAAAATATCGTCATCAGTCCGTTCCATATCAAACATGCTTCGATCATTCTCCTCTCAAGAAAAGCAGCTAAATCACGATCAAAAGCAGGTATCCAAAGAGTTTTCTGACCTATTTGCTGCTGCAAAAGAGAGGTTACTTGCCGACTTTGAAAAAAGTCAACTAAATCAAAAGCTAGAAACATTGGTCGAGGAGCGCACCAAAGAAATCCAAAGCAAGGTGAAAGAATTAGAAGAGAAAGAAAAAGACTTAAAGTCCAAAAGTATATTTCCATTGATGAACCCTCAGCCGCTACTGCGTTTTACCCTAAATGACTTTAAGATTATCTTCTGCAATGATAGAGCTAAGAAAGTGTTTGGCAAAGATCTAATCGGGGATTCATGGCCTCAAGTATGTCAAGGATTTGATAAACCTGAAATCATAGCGGCACTAAAGTCTGGGGAGAAAGCCAACCAAGAACTCTACATTGGTGATCGCTATATCATTTTTAACTACGCACCGGTCCTAGCACACAATATTGTCAATGCCTACGGCTTTGACAACACTGCATTAAAAGAAACTGAGAAGCAGCTGCTTCAATCGAATAAAATAAAAAGTATGTTTCTTGCAAACATGAGCCATGAGATCAGAACCCCTATGAACGGGATCATCGGGATGACCGCTCTTTTAAAAGACGCCCTTGAGAAGAAAGAAGATATTGAAAGGGTCGAGATCATTCAAAACTGTGGGAATACATTGTTAGATATCATTAACGATATTCTAGACTTCTCAAAAATCGAAGCTGAAAAAATCGAGCTAGAATACCTCGATTTTAACTTTCATAGATTACTAGCCGAGCAGCAAGACTTATTTGCAACCGTAGCGTCAAAAAAAGGACTGACTCTAGAAGTCATCCTAGATGAACATGTGCCAGAGTGGCTCTGCGGCGATGCGACCAGAATCCGACAGGTCATAAACAATTTATTCAACAATGCAATTAAGTTTACCGAGAAAGGTTATATAAAGTTAGAAGTAGAGCTCATCGACTCGGCTAAAGACGACGAAGTTAAGCTACAGTTTTATGTTATGGATTCAGGTACCGGTATTTCAAAAGAGGGTCAAGAAAAGTTATTTCGAGAGTTTTCTCAGGTCGACGCCTCGACCACTCGTAAATTTGGTGGAACTGGACTTGGTTTATCCATCAGCAAAGGTCTAGTGACCTTGATGGGAGGGGAAATTTCAGTAAGCAGCAAACTCGGGGAAGGAACCACGTTTATATTTACTATTACCTGCAAAAAAGGAAAATCACCATCAATCGAAGAAGGCTCAGATATTAAGGATAATGACCTTATAGATGCCAAGAACTATCCGTTTTCCATTTTAGTAGTCGATGACAATCGGATTAACCAACTCGTGGCATCAGGTCATTTGAAAAAATTGGGCTATCAACCCGATATAGCCAGCGATGGAAAAGAGGCCGTCGAGTTGGTCTCAAATAATAAATATGACTTGGTATTTATGGATTGTCATATGCCAACTATGGATGGTTTTGAAGCTACTAAGCAGATTATCAGCCGTCACGGCAGCGATCGACCTAAGATCATCGCTCTTACTGCAAGTGCTATGAAAGAGGATATAGAAAAATGCTACTCATATGGCATGGATGATTTTCTTTCAAAGCCACTTAAGATTGAGCAACTCAAGTCAATATTGTTGAAATATGGGTTAGAAAAGGTCTCTACTGATAAGAAGCAATATAAACAAACGAGCTAGCTCACCTATCTTTTGATTAGAATAGTCATAGATAGTATAATTTGGTAACGGGGAGGACAAACCATGAGCGCAGCAGGTTGGTCTAAGATTTTTATTATTGTCGCACTTTCATCATGCAAAAGCCTGCCTGATAGCAGCTCTGAAAGTAAGTCGTTTCCTGAAAAATACCACTCCGATCAGTTCTGTGTTGAGAATATCCCCAGATGGATCAAATCAATTGAAGAGTTAAGAGAAAAGGTTTCAAGTCCATCTCATGTCATTCCAGACAATGGGGCCCTGTCAGAAGAAGAGGAGAAACTAGCCACAACACAGATGGTTTTAGATCATTGTCGCTACGAAAGAACAAACTACGGCAAGAATGACCATCTACCTAAAACTTCAAACATCAAACCTCGATCCTTTATCGAGACGTGTAGAATTCTAAACGGTGTAAGGACTTGTAATGTTCACCCTGGTACCCGCGAAGATGGTAGCTCATTTTTTTGCAGGCATTACAGTTGGAGCAATCAAAAACAGTTAGAAAATTCAGGAGTTCGATGTGAAGTAGCTAAGATAGAGTTTTCTAAAAGTTTAGGCCATGCTGCAGTAACTATTAAAGTAGAGTCTAAATATAAAAACTTAGATCGCTACTGTTTAGCTGAACCGCAGTTCAATATGATCATAGAGTGCTGGTATGTCAATGGAGGAACCGTTCCTAGGACCTACCCGGATCACGTTATTCATGCGATTGATAGAAAGTTTCATAAAAAGAACTATCGCAGTGGTTTGGACAATCCTTGGCAGCCATGGGTAAGGGGTGATAAAGATAGGATTCCGAGCGGCAAAGCTGCAGAGGCTTTACGACAAGTTACAGGTATCAGTTTAAAACCATGCTATAAAAATTATGAACAAGATGAGAAAAAATGTGGCCAAAAGTTTCATTGGCTCACAGAGATGTTTAGCTATGATGCTTGTATAGATAAAGCTTCTGATGCACTGATTAAATGTTTGAAAGAGGTTAAGTAGCATGATTATTAAACTTGTAAACCTGCGCACTAGGTTTAGTTT
>JANQHA010000303.1 GCA_028282865.1 Oligoflexales bacterium | reverse complement strand
TATTCCGAGCTCAAATTTACTAAATGTTGAAACTTTCTAAACTCAATCACGTAATTTTCCAGTTTAGTAAGTCAAAGTTTATTTGAAAAACCTCTTTGGGATCATATTTTTGAGAGTTTGCTTGAGCCCATTCAATGAATTCCATAAACCTGAGTTTGGTTTCTTGGAAAGCTTGGTCTTCCGATGAAAATAAAACTGAGAAGCTGTAGGCGTTTTCCTCTGACTGTGATGCTAGGCGAGCGATGGCATGAGTTCGCATATTGTTGCGATAAGTAGAGAATAATGGCGATGAAGAAGGAAGATGAAGGCTAGCCTTTTTAACTTCGAGTCCGTCGGTCAAACCGAGTCGCTCCAATAATTCCAATTTTTGTGAAAAGACCTCTTTACTAAGATGTAAGGCTTTTCTTATTAGGTCGGGAGATTTTGCATATCGATCGACTGTCAGAAACATATGAATTAGCTGGGCATTGAAATCAAGATAAAATTCATCTAGTTTAAGATCACCCGAAGGAGTCTCTACTGATTTAAGGTAGTTTTGAGCTGATGTTAGTCGTGTTTTCATTTTTTCGAGTTGGATTGAAAGAACCTTTCGACGGCTGTCAACCGAGCTACGATTGTACTCATAAAGTAGTTTTAAAAACTCGTATTTTTCTTCTGAAAGTTTTAGGAAGGTTGCAGCTAAATAGAGTTGATCCGAGTTTAAGTGACCTTTTTTTCCGTTTAAAACTGAAGATAGGTAAGTACGTTGGATACGCATACTCTTTGCAAGGTTCCCAATTGTATAGTGCTGTCCCAGTTTTCTTTTGCAGAATAAAATCGTTTCCTTTATTAGGTCTCGATAATCTGTAAAATCAGTGATTTTCATGAAATGTATACCTATGATATTCAAATTAATGTGAATGTTTGTCATTTATTACTATACGAAACTTGCCTGAAGTTTATAGAATCTACAAGAACTTTAAACAAAGGAGGGGACGATGTTGAAGAATACATTAGCAGGGATATGCTTTAGCTGCATAACACAACTTAGTTTTGCAGGTTGGCAAAGTGGCGGCGGAGGTTTTGTTGGAGACAGCCAAAATCCTTGGTTTGTTGATAATACCGAGGTAGTGAGTTACTGCGTACTTATGGGTAACGAGTCTCATTTTGGTGCGAGTCTGCAGCAAGCAGAGAGCGCAGTAGCAAATGCAATAAGGTATTGGAAAAAGTACTTCAAAGAAAATGAGACAATGGTATGGGACGACATATTCCCCCACCGGCCACACCAAATAAGAAAGTACATAGGAACCCAAAAATTTAATAGAGTCAGCTGTAATAAGGACCCTGATATTGTGTTTCAAATGGGTGTTCTAAAAGGTAATGATCAAAAATCTTATATATCAAACCCTAACGCTATTATCGGTATGGCCGTTAGAACTAGCTATGACCCAGCGAGCCTAAAGGGCAAAGGATTCATTTATATCTCACCGGAAAAAGGTCCCCTTGCTTTAGAGTGGGCAAATACAAGTTTGGGTAGTACGTTCCAGATGGCTGAAAAGCGTTGGACTAGAGACGACGGGCGAATTCTAGAGCTTGTTCTAACCCATGAGCTTGGTCATGTTTTTGGCTTTAAACATTTCGACTCCGAAATTATGGCCAAAGATGCGCCTAAAAAGATGATATCTGCTGGTTTTAGGACTAGGGTTTCAGTAGGAATGCATTGGGTAGGGCCGAAGAAGTTTTTTGTCCACAATAGGTTCGAAAATGGTGTCACCTGTAATCGAGTAAGAAAATCACATCTACGTCACTTAATGTCTGAAGAATTCGCGCATAAAAGTAACAAAATCGATTTCAAATACGTTGCTAGTAGTGACCAATATGATGTTTTTATAAGAGGCTACAGCTCGTCGTCTTCTATCAAAATAGGCACTGCAAAGCAGCTGGGCGAAACCGTGTCGGACTTGAAGAGCCTCTATTCTATCGATCTTTATGTTACCAACCAGTACGAACCTAGGCTTGGCCATGGTACTGCAATACCGGGCGTGCATTTTGCGACCCCTATATCGGCTCGGCTAAACTTTACGCCTATCAACGGCGATCAAGTCGTCCCACTAAAGCTCGAATATAACGGTCGGGGAATCCGAGTAAATACTATTAAGGACGGGATATTCGATGACTTTTTTCTAAATGATTGCGGATTTTCGGCAGTGCCGGCTAAATAAAGTAACCCCTCCTTTGATAGCTTTGAGCTGTTGGAGGAGGTATAAAATCAAGCTCGATTTTATACTGTTAGGGTATAGTTATCACAATATAATCAATGCCTTTTAATGATTCCACCAGCTTGGTCTCTCCAAGTCTCTCGGTTAACTTAATAGGAAGACACTGGCCTCATATTTTTATACAATCCGACTTTCATAGTTTACGAGGTGTATTTCATAGTGAGTGTTCAGCTACCAGTTCCCCCATGGTTCAAAGAAGGCTCTAGCCGCAAGGTTTGTGTTCTTGGAGATATCATTTTAGATGAGTACCTTGAAGGTAAGGTCACCCGGATTTCTCCGGAAGCACCTGTACCTATTCACCTGGTTACTGAGACCACGCGTCGAGCTGGAGGAGCGGCAAATGCCGCTTTGAATATTCAGCGAGTTGGTGGCGAAGCGATGCTGGTAGGAGTTTGGGGTGCTGACGATGCAGCGAATGATTTAAATCGGTTGCTTCGTGATCAGTGTATCGATACCTCTCATGTTTTAATTGATACCAATCGCCCCACGATTCGTAAAACCAGGATATCTGCTGACCGCCAGCAGATGGTGCGGATTGATTGGGAGAAGATCCAACCCATTGCAGCTGAAATTGAGGAGGCCTTGTTAGAAAGAATATCGTCGCAGTCTTTTGATGCTCTACTCATGAGTGACTACGGCAAAGGGGGGCTTTCAGCTAGCTTCATTAGCAAGGCTATTGAAATTGCGACTAAGTCGAATATTAAAGTTATCATTGACCCTAAAGGGGTTGAATATCAGACCTACCAAGGTGCTTATTTAATCACTCCAAATAGGATGGAGGCTTGTTTAGCTTTAGGGCTCGACCCTTTAGGTGCACATGACCGCGAGGAATTAGCAAAGGGTCTGCAAGAAAAATTTGGTCTACGAAATATACTTTTAACCTTGGGCAGTGAAGGTATGTATTTTTACCCAGAGAAGGGTAGCTCTGATGGCGAGTTATACCTTGCTGCTGAAACTCAGGAAGTTTTTGATGTCTCAGGTGCCGGTGATACGGTCGCCGCTGTCTATAGCTTGGCCGTGGCTCATGACATTCCGACGAATGACGCTATGTGCTATGCTAATTTAGCTGCTGGTCGAGTGGTAGCGAAATGGGGAACCCAACCTATTGAGGCGGAGGAGCTGCTCGAAGCTATTCAGCGCTATACCGGTAGCTTCCAAGAGTCCAAGTATTCCACTAATTATAAAATTAAAACCTTAAATGAATTGCAGGTAGCTATGGGTGAGCAAGGGTCCAGGCCTAAGAAGGTTGTTTTTACTAACGGTTGTTTTGACTTGTTCCACGCTGGACATCTAACTTACTTAGAGAAAGCTAGGTCTCACGGGGATATATTGGTTGTTGCAGTGAATACGGATGAATCGGTTTCTCGACTTAAAGGAGATAAGAGACCTATTATCGGCTGCGAGCAAAGGATGAGGCTGCTTGCGGGGCTCGAGTGTGTTGATTTTGTCTTCTCTTTTTCCGAGGATACTCCTTCTAAGGTCATCAAAGCCTTACAACCTGATGTGTTGATCAAAGGTGCTGACTACAAAATTGAGGAAATTGCTGGTGGTGATTTTGTTCAGTCTTACGGTGGCAGAGTCGATACGATAGAGATGGTTCCAGGAGTCTCTAGTAGCTATATCATCGATAAAATACAGCAGTCTTGATCGGTTTTACTTTCTCTAAATCTGTCATTCCTATTAAGCAGCGTTGGAAATCTCCTGAAACTATTTGAGATCCCTGGCGCTCATTTCGTTCGTTAGGGATTACGATAAGAACGATTTTCGAAATTAGTTCCCGCGATGAGTGGAACAATAATGACGACTGCGACGTAACCACAGACCATTCCGATGAGTGTCGTGGCTCCCACACTCTGAAAAATTGGGTGCTGACTTAGGCTTAGTGCCCCGATTCCAATGATTGTTGTAAGAACTGAAATCGTGATAGCGCCACACGAGGTTGTGATTGATTTAAAGTCGCCTTCAGGTCGACTCCGAAACGCTTGGTTTAAAAACACGCTGTAATCTGAGACTAGACCAAACATAAATAAGATGACGACGCAGTTCATGATATTAATTTTGATTTGCAGCCACCCTAAAGCTCCCAAAGTCCAAAGAATGCTGATCCCGATGGGAGCTAGTAACTGGATGATGCGACTGGGGCCATAAGCTAACATCAAGAGCAAACCCACTGCTACCAGCCCCGCGCTGCTTAGGCGCATAAGTTCGTTTGGGATAAGGTCCATAATATAGGAAAGAAAATATCTACTGTTGATTGCCATAGTTTCTGGCAACACCTTTTTAACTTCGTTTTTCAGTAGTAGAAAATCAGAGTCTTTTTTTAGTTGAAACCCGGTCAGTATCATCGCATCTTCTTTAGTGATTTTAATATGCTTTGATAAAAGCTGCCCTAAGCTGGTGCTTTTAAAGTCTTTGGGGCGCAAAAAATTTGAGTTGTTAGAAAAACGAGATATAAAGGGTGAAAATTGTTCTGACGAAATTTTAAATCTACGAGTAACATCAAAGAAGTCTTGTATGAATTTACCTCGATTTTGAACTGTAAACTGATTCCATCGAGATAGATTCTCTTTTTGAATCTCGAGTGGCGGTATTAACAACGCAGTTGATTTGATAGAGTCGATGATTCCTTGTTTTTGGTGTTTAGTTAGGATTTTTTTTAATTTAACATTTTTACTCAGAGCTTCATCTAGAGTCGGCGCTCTGACAACCATAGAACTTGAGGTCATTGCCGATTTAAAAGATTTGCTTAATTGATCGCGATCTTCCTGGATTTTCTCGCTTGATGCGTAGAGTTCATTAAGGTCGCTTTGATATTCGAGCTCTTTTACTCCAAATACCGCTAAGATAGAAACACTAAATATAGCTAATATGGTCTTTATCCTTTGGTTGTCGATAAACTTAAATATCGCAGTGTAGAATCTTTGGAATGAAATGGTCGGCTTTCTGTCTGTAGATTTTATCCCACTAAAGAAGGTCGGGAATATTATGACAGTAAATATGTATGCACTGAAGACTCCTAATCCGGAAAATACCGCGAATTGCTTGTAACTTTCGAATTTAGAGAAGTAAAGGCAGCTAAACGCGATGATGGTTGTGAGTGTGCTGATGGTTAATGGCTTCAATAGTGATTTGATGACTCTTTGTATACTTTCGGATTTGAAGCTGCCATCTTGATCAATATGATAGATGATGTGAATTCCGTAATCTATCACAATACCAAATAATATTGACCCACACCCAATAGTGATCAAACTTATTTTATCAAAAAGAAATGTTAAAAAACCGGTAGATACAATTAGACCAAAGCTCATTGGTATTAGTAAAAAAATCGGTAGAAAGCGTTTCTTAAAGCATAGGAAACAGAGGAGTAGGATTCCGATGATCGAGAGGATCGATACAAACCTAATATCCCGCTTCATGATTGACTCATTAAGTGCTGCAAACCGGTGGCTACTGACGTAAGATATTTTTATATCCTTAGTTTCATAGCTTTGAATGGTTCGGTCGATTAATTTTGTCACGCGATCAGAGTAATCTGCATTGCTAGCTGGTAGTTTTGGTGTAGCAATGATAAAGGTGTGAGTAAGGTCACGGCTAACTAGCCTACCATTCTTGGTGGTTATTTCATTGCCTTCGGAATAAAGGCTTTGTGCTATTTGATATATTTTATGGTCCATTCCTATGGGGTCTAGGAAAAATGCTTTGATCAGCGTCGGTGCTGGTGATTCATAAAAGAGATTTTTCCAATTTTTAATCGATCTTGCTATCGATTCCTTTTTTATTTTTTCTTCTAAATCCTTTGCACTATCTTTGGAAAAGTATACCGGATGGTGATCTCGTAGGGTTTGAAGGGTTTTCTGAATCTCAAGAGTGTTGATCTTGTAAAATATTTTCGAAAATAAATTTGACCTCTCTAACTCCCCTGCGAGTTTATCGCTGACTTGGCTGATTTCTGCGGTGCTTTGGCCTTCTGAGCTGTGAATGTCAAAGTATATGAGCTCTAGTGGGTTGAAGTGCTTCAAAGCGTAGCGGTGCTCTTCGACCACTTCATCGTCTTGAGGTAAAAGCTCCAGTAAGTCGCTTTTGGGAGAAATTTTGGAAATCCGGTATAAAAACAAGCTGCATATAATGGCGCAAACTCCATAAATCAGCCACCGGTGTTTAGATAGTAGTGCGAGTTTTTTGGAAAACGACTCGAACATTTAGAGCTCCTTCAGTACCCGATCAAAATTTTCAGGTAGATGCCTTGAGATTTCAAGTAGCTCTATTTGCAGCTGATAATTAAATATTTTATTGTGGTAATTGATGTTTTTTGGGTGGCTTGAAAGTCCTGTCTCATCGATCTGATAGCTGATTGAGCTGATGTTTTTGTTCTCGGAAGCTGACCCGCTGAAAAGAGTTTGGATATCAAAACCGATGCCTTCTCGAATTGCATTATCAGATAATAATTTTGGTTTGTTAATTAAGTGAAAGCTGCCATTAATCATTTTAAATTTAAATATAGCTTTTCCAGCTTCGGTGTAGGCCGCCGCGTAGTAGGTATTTGGTGCTCGAAATAGTAAGTAGCCTATTAGTTCATATTCATAATTCTTAATGGTTAAAATGATCCTATGACTTGCGCGAAACTCCTTTGGGAATTGTATAGAATTTGGTTTAGTATGGTTTTTAGAGCTAGTGTGGCTGGTTGCACACGATAATATCGATAAAAAAGCTAGTATCAGTAGGGTGCTTTTCATTGAGGTGGCTCTTTAAATAGCTTGTTCTGCTTAAATTTAGCTGTAGACAGGTTTGTAAAAGAAATTGTGACAGTGTCTTTGCCCGGGTCGACAATCCTTACTTTACGAATATGCATAGTTTTTCGTTCTATTGATAGCGATATAGATGAAATAAAAGAGGAAGCATCTATGTTTTTTGGTTTTAAGGTGATGATGTGATTTTTAAAAACTGTGATGGAGTACAGGTGGTCAGTTTTAGAGAAATCTCCTTTAGTCCAGAGTAGGATATCTTCCATAATAGATTTCATGAAGTCAGCTCCGGTAAATTTTTTTTCCCGCCAAGATCCATTTTTAAATCGATATTTTTTGGCTGCTTTACCACCGAAGATGATTAAAGACTTAAACGGTTTTGTAACTTCCCACCTCATTTTATCGGGAAACTGAAAGTAAAATATCCCGTGGCTAACGAGTTTGTCTTGAAAAGCGGAAATATTGCGTACTTGTTTGAAATTAGCCTTTAATTGCTTGATAGGCTCAAGTTGTTTGCGCATCTTTTGAAGAAAGGCCTTCTGCTCGTTTAGCGTAAGGTGGTTTTGCCCGCTTGCTGGTGGCTTGGCTAATACCTGCCAAGTGAAAGCCCATGCCATAAAT
>JANQHA010000301.1 GCA_028282865.1 Oligoflexales bacterium | reverse complement strand
AAATAGTTCTAGGGGGTTTGAGACTTTGGTGATAGAGGGGCATACTTGCTCGCTAGGAACAGCGAAGTATAACCGAAATTTGAGTCGGAAGCGTGCGCTTAGAATTAAGAAGATGCTTGTTTCGGAATATGGTGTTGACCCGAGGAAGATCATACCTGTTGGCCGTGGTGAAGCTCATCCCATCTCAACTAATAAGAATGAGACTGGCAGAGAGAAGAATCGTCGGGTTGAATTTAAAATATATCGTAAGTAGGTGGTTGTTGTGAGGTTTATAATTTTAATATTTTTGTTTAGTAGCGTTGCTCAGCTTTCTGGTTGTGCAAAATACCGTGTTACTAAGAGCCGGACAGCAAACCCTTCGGTTGATGATGGCCAGAAATTTGGTGAACCAGCGCATCCTATTCAGCCGCAGCCTGATCCTATCAGTACACCTATTGGTCCTAGAGAAGAAATATCAGGAAATCAAATCACTGTTTATGGTGATGGCTTTTATATTCAGTCCTTTCATACTGCCGAAGTGGGCGAGTGTGTGCCGTTTAATGCCTATCAGTGTGGCCCGAATAACTCCGGTGAAGTCTTTTGGAACTTTGGTGATGGTTATACTGAGGTAGGTCCTAGTTTTGAAAAGGGCTACGAGTATGAAGGTGAGTACCAGGTCACTGCAACTTGTCGTTATCCAGGTCAGCAGGATCAAACGCTTGGCTTTACTCTAACGATCACTTCATTTCATTACGGCTGCAACTAAGATTATCCTCCAATAGTTTTATTATCTTTCCACTGCCAGGTAGAATCTGCGTTGTCAAATTGACTACCTAAATAGGTGTTTGTGGTGTTTTAACCTCACACTTTCCTCATATTTTCGTGTAACATATTGATATTGTTTGTATTAAAAGTGGCGCGAAATCTGCTAGAATATAATAATGTACACCTAAAGGTCAGAGTGTTTCGTGTTGTAAGGAGGTAGCATGAGTTCAGGTAAAAGATTAGATTCTAATAAGACCATTATTACACCCGCCGCAAGACGAGGAGGGGCTGATGATAACGATTCTAAAGATAATCAAAAAGGCACTCCCACGATATTGAATGTGATAGAAAACCTTCAGGGATCTGAAGACCTAAAAAAAATATCTACGCAAATCCTAAAATATACAGACCAGGTAGAAAACGAACTGAATCAGCTGCAAGCTGCAATTGCTAAGAAAGATCGCGCTGATACCGAAGCTCACGCGGCGGTGTTGACTGGGCTTTGCTCTGACCTAGGGGCAACTCAAATGATGCGACTTTGTTATCAAGTTCAAATCATCGCTCGTCAGGGAAGCTTTAGTGGAGCCCAAGGTCTGCATGATGATCTGCTGCGACAATTTTCCGAAGTGAAAGATACTTTACGGATTGCTTGAGCTGTATAAATTGAACTTTTTCCTGGTTAATTATTTTCCAATAACCGTGTAGGATTATCAAAATATCAATGGCTATTACTAAATCGGCTCTATTCACTATCTTATTTATATTTTATTTGACCTCTTGTAAGCCTCGAGTCAATTCTTCATTATCAGAGACCGAAATTAGTACAGTTGCGGATCTTGAGAAGTATCTTTCGGAGGACATTCGCTCTTTTTCTTTGGAGAGGGCTGTTTATGTTCGTGTTCAAAGCTTGTTTCCTGATTCGGCGGTATCGAAGAAGAAGGCTAATAACCTTCAAAAGAAATATAATCGCTATAATGATGCGCTATTTATTCGTACTTTAATATCAGCGATACATGCGGAAAGTCACTATACTACTGCGAGTAGCCCTGATCTTGAATGGCAGAAGACTGCAAAAGCCAAAATAGTTATGAGGAATCAAACCTACATAGCAGATTTTACCTCTCTTCTTAAAAAGGTGATAGCGGGCGATGACGGTCTTTCCTATAGCCCAATATCAAATATCAATGAGTTGAATTGGCATATTCAAACAGAAAGAAAATCTCAGTCTGGTGGGTTTTTGAGCCGTGAGTCCAAAAGAAGGAGAGGAGGAGGTCTCCTAGGGGGGAGGCATATACCTCCTTCTAGGCCGCCAGAACAAGAGCCCGGTATATACTCCGTGATCGTGGAGGCACTCACTGGTGAGAGAGAGATAGGTACAGATAAATTACGTTCTGATATTAAATCTATGGACCCTGCAACCTTTGTGAAAAAGTATAGGAGCTTAAATATTACAGTTGAACAAGTTAGGTTAATGAAAGCATCCTTAGCGCAAAAGAAAGAAAGTGACAAGAAATCGAGTTTTCCTATTGAGAAAAATGCTAGCTTGTCTAAGAAGCAGAATGACCTACAGAAAAAACCTCTTTCTCAAGAAGCAGCTAGATTTATTTCTAACTTTAAAAGAATCGATCGTAAAAGGGAAAATATGCAAGCGATCGACCTCTCAAAACTATTCGAAAAACCTCAAAGTCAAGGTGATTCGTCTGCATGTGTCGGATTTACCTTTGCCCGCTCTATTCAACAGAAATTATCTGCTAATAAAAGCTTGCTAAAAGTCTCTCCTTGGACAGTTTACCAACAACTCGTATATCTAGACGATTCGAATGAGTTAAAGGAATTTAGTTTACCTAGCTGCTCGACATTGCGTAAATATGATAAAGAGATAGCCTCAGGATCTTGGGACTGGGATCTCGGTATTCTTCCCGAGACAACATTGTTACCGCCGAAAATTCATCGATTAGAATTTTGCTCAACTAGCGACGAAAAAATTAAGTTAAAAAACTTTATTAGTTTTGGCTTTAAAGATGGTACACACATATCTCCCGAAATTGTAACCTCACTCCTTGACCTAGGGCACCCAGTATCTGCAGTTATTTCTTCAGAAAGTAGAACTGTTTTTGGGCGTTGGGTGAAGTTTAGGAAGGTTGGTGTTAGGCACGCTATTACAATCGTTGGTTATGGTGTCGGTCCTAATCCATTCACAATGAAAGCTGAACCCTACTATTTATTTATTGATAGTAAAGCCAAAAATCCATGGGTTTATAAAATATCTAAAGCTAACATGGGCGATATTTTAGAAGGGGTCTTTGATTTTCAGGTTAAATAGAAAAATGAGGTTATATTTAATTAAACTTTAATGGTAACTCCCTCTGCCTTCTCCCCGTTGCAGCAAACAACGCATTTGCTAGTGCCGGGGCTAGTGGAGGAACACCTGGTTCGCCAACTCCCTGAGGGTCTTCATTACTATCTACCAGAATAACATCTATCTCAGGCGTTTCATTTGACCGAAGCAGTCGGTAGTCGTGGAAGTTTGATTGCTCTACTTGGCCGTCTTTGAACGTGATGGCATCTTTCAGAGCTGCACTTAAAGCGAAGATAATTGAACCTTCGATTTGGGCAATAACATTGTCGGGATGAATTACCGAGCCGCAGTCGATTGCGCAAACCACACGCGTGACTTTAACTTCACCATCTATGACTTTCACATCGACGACTTGTGCAGTGTAGCTGCCGAAAGCTAACGTCTGTGCGATGCCCTGATAAATGTCTTTATTCTTTCCCCAGCTAGCTTTCTTTGCAGCTAGATCTAAGACGTTTAATCGTCTGGGCTGGCTTTTTAACAAGTCTCTTCGGTATGAGTAGGGGTCTTGCTTTAACTTGTGGGCCACTTCATCGATAAAGCTTTCGACTACAAACCCGGTGTACGAATGGCCTACCGAACGCCAAAAACCGATTGGAACGCCAGGGTCGCTTAGAACATAGTCAACCTTTTGGTGAGCTATGGAATAGTTGTCTTCATGGGTTCCTTCAACAGAGGTAGGGTCATTGTCAGAAATGTCATAAAAAGTTTCGATCCCCCAGCGCGCAAGCTTCTTGACAAATTGCGGAGCCCACTCCGGTAGCATAGCTCCAGCCCATTGGGGTGCAACTTGGGCTAGGATCGAAGGACCAACTATTTTGTGCTGCCAAGTTTCGAGGATACCCGAATGAGATATCGATGCCTCTAATCGGTGGAGCCCTCCTGGTCGATAGATATCGTGTTTTATGTCATCTTCTCTCGACATCTGCATCCGAACAGGCTTACCGAGTTTTTTAGATATTTCCACTGCTTCGATGACGTAATCTTGGGCCAGTCTACGGCCAAAACCTCCTCCAAGAAAGGTCGTGTGTATGTGAACCTTTTCTCTCGGAAGTCCAGTCACTTCGGTTGCAAGCACATGGGCTAACTCTGGCGCTTGAGTCGGTGCCCAGACGTCGCAGCGATCTCTTTGCACGTGCGCGGTTGCATTGCCTGGCTCCATAGTCGCGTGGGCCATATATGGTATTTTGTATTCTGCTTGTAAAAACGTTCCAGAAGAATCTTTATTAGCTTCTGAGGCCTTTTCGATGTTACCTCGGTATAGAAAGCTGTGCCCAGACTCAGAAAAGTCTTTTTCGAAATGTTTAAATATGCCTGCAGTCTCGCTTGGAATATCCTTACTTACCTTCCAATCTATACTGATAGCCTGAGATGCTTTTTGTGCGTTCCAGTAGTGATCGGCGACTACTGCGACTCCTGTTGATATCTCAAATACAGCTACCACTCCTGGGAGCTTGGTTGCGGCCTTGGAGTCAAAGCTTGCTATCTTTCTTCCAAATGAGTTTCTAATCACGACTGCCACTAAGCAGTCTTCTCGCTCTATATCGACACCAAAGACTGCTTTTCCAGAAATTTTATCTTGATTGTCTAGACGCCGTGGGTTGGTTCCTATAATTTTAAACTGAGATTTGCCTTTTATTGCAACGTTTTCTGGAATTGGAATGTTTGCTGCTATCGAAGCTAAGTCGCTATATTTTAGTGAACTAGACGATTTCCGGTCAAAGATTACTCCCTTTTCGGTGTAGCACTGGGCCTTTGGCACCTGCCATTTTTTAGCGGCTGCACTTATTAGTATATCTCTAGTGACAGCCCCTGCTCTTCTTAATGGCTCGTAAGAAGTTCTTACACTGGAGCTACCCCCAGTCATCTGCAACCCAAACTCAGGGTCTTTATATTCAGGACTTACGGGTGCAAATTCAACTTTGAGACTCGCTAAATCGACATCAAGCTCCTCTGCGATAAGCATTGCTAGCGAGGTCATGACTCCTTGGCCCATTTCTGCCTTACTTAATGAAAAATGGGTCGTGCCGTCAGGGCTGATTCGCAACCAGGCATTAGGGGTAAAATCGCTACCGGAGGTATTAGCTGCAGCGAGTGAGGGAAGGGACATACTTACTAGAAGCCCTCCGGTCGCCTCGGTGGTTAGCTTTATAAAACTTCTACGGGTAAATCTAGTCGATTCCATCACGATTCCTTAAAATTAATCCGCTTCGAGTTTGCACTGCCATGATTTACAACATATGAGATTTCTGCGACGATTGAAAGCGCTATAGTCTCGGGGTTGTCACCCGCTAAATCTATGCCCACAGGAGAGAAAAATTTATCTAGAAAGCTTTCTGGCACTTCATAACCTTCTTCTAATAGCTCATGAATCATGCGTTTACATCGAGATTTAGCTCCAAGCATTCCGATATAGATAGCATCACTATTGATAAGGTGACTCAAGGACTGTTTATCTATTTGGTAATTATGGCTCATAAGAAGCACAGCTGTATCGGTATCAATTAGCTGATTGAAGTCAAAATCTTCGGGGCGGCTTAAAATAACCTGAGCGGCGCTGAAGTGTTCCTGTTCAGTAAAATACTGACGATGATCGACTAGTGTAACTTTCCACCCCAACTCGTTTGCGATTCGGTAGACTGGTACCGCATCTGGTCCACAACCAAAAATGATAATCTTTGTTGGTGTAGCTATGTATTCCCATAGGATGTTGATAGCTGAGCCATTAGGTGTTTGAGCGATACTCTTTTTACTTCGCTTGGACTCTTGATAGCCGGCGCGAAACTCTGCCGCTAACTGTGGATACTGGGTGAGTATTTGTTCTAGCGTCTTTCTAGAACCGTCAGAAATGTACCCTATTTCTGTCTCTTGATAGACGACTCCAAAAATGCCTGAATGGACCAGTCTCGAGGTGCGGAGTAGATTGCTGAGCTCCTCAGTTACCGGCTGAAATAATACCCAAGTGATCCCATTACAGCCGGTTTGGGAACCGTAAATCGGATCATCATCAACTAGATCGAATTTATGGATGCGAACACTCCGAGAGTTGTGGCTCTCGCGAGCGATTTCGGCAGCTGTCTGATCGTAGCAACCGCCACCAATCATTCCTGTCAG
>JANQHA010000259.1 GCA_028282865.1 Oligoflexales bacterium | reverse complement strand
GGGGAATTGCACTGTATCGGCGCAACGACCCATGATGAATACCAAAAATATATACTGAGTGACTCCGCGCTCGAAAGAAGATTTCGCGAGGTACCTATCAATGAACCCAGTGAAGAAGATGCAATAGAAATCATGATGGGGCTCAAAGATAAGTTTGAAATTCATCACGGAATTGAAATTTCAGATGACGCTATCTTTAATTCGGTATTTCTCTCCACACAGTACCTGCCTAACAAGAACCTGCCTGACAAAGCTATCGACTTGATCGATGAAGCCGCTTCGGCGTTAAAACTAAGCGCCGAGGCTATGCCTACCGACCTAGTCGAGCTAGAAGCAGAAATTAGAGCTAAGATCATCTACTCTAAAACTGAGAAAGCCGACCCAAGTGTTGAGCAGCAAATAGCAGACATGGAAAAAGAGTTTGCCGAAAAGAAAAAAGCTTGGGAAAACGAAGTTTTTAAAATAAAGAGGGTATCCGAACTCAAGAATAACTTAGAACGGCTGAAATTCGAGTTGGATCGCGCTCAAAAAGAGGGAAACTACGAAGAGGCCTCTAGGATTAAGTTTTCCTTGATCCCCGAAGTCGAGGGTCAACTGGTGGACAGCCCGAGCAGCTCTCTTTTGACTAAAGAAGATATCGCTAAAGTTATCGCCAGACAAACTGGTATTCCTTTGGAAAAAATACTAACCTCAAAGCAGGACCGAATTTTACAGCTGGAGGCCCATCTAAAATCTCAGGTTTTTGGACAAGATGAGCCGCTGCATGAGATCGCCGAGACTTTGATAGCCTCTCATGCTGGTTTAACCGACCCGTCCCAGCCTCTTGGATCATTTCTCCTACTTGGCCCCACGGGTGTTGGCAAGACAGAGACCGCAAAATCTCTGGCTAGGTTTTTATTTGATAGCGAAGATCAGATGGTACGCCTAGATATGAGTGAATATTCCGAAAAACACTCATGCGCTAAATTGATAGGTTCGCCTGCTGGATACGTTGGTTATGAAGAAGGTGGAATCTTGACCGAAGCGGTTAGAAAAAAACCATATGCAATCTTATTGCTCGATGAGCTCGAGAAAGCCCATCCGGATTTTGGCGACATACTGCTACAAATTCTAGATGACGGCAGATTAACCGACAACAAAGGCCGAACGATAAGCTTTCGAAATACCATCATACTAATGACTTCAAATAGTAAAGACCCTAGTAATGACTTCAAACCAGAGCTGCTTGGGCGTTTTGACGCGATATTGAGTTATAACGCACTTGATGAGTCTATTATGGGTCAGCTTATCGATGAGCAAGTCTTGGTATTAAACCAGCGGCTGAAACCAAAGCAGATCGATGTGAGCCTAAGCCCAGAGCTGAAGGAAGACATAAGCAGCAGAGGCTATAACCCTGAATTTGGGGCTCGACCGCTTAAATCTGTATTTGCTAAGATGGTTACTCGGGAATTATCGAAAAAGATCCTTTCGGGGACACTTCGGTCTGGCTCTTACCTGATAAAGCGCAGTGAAGCGGGTGGCATTAATCTTGAATCTCTAAGCCATTAAGTGGGACCAACCAAAGAGGAGAAGCATATGAAACGCATATTCAGCACTCGAAAAAGAGTCGTCGCTGCAATTAACTTCGACAAGCACACCAAAAGCATCATAGACGCAGCTGTCTCAATCTGTAGACAAACTGGTCAACACCTCCATATTGTAAATATTTGTGAGCCGTGGTTACAAAATTACTTGCTACCTTACGAAACTGCTCTACCGCTCTGGGAGCTCAACGATCAGATTGCCGAATCATTAGTAGAGGACGCCGAAAAAAAACTAGAGGAGGTGAAAGCAGGTATCCCAAATGACATCACATTCACTGCAAAAACATTAGTAGGCTCTAAAACATCTTGGCTGAAAGCCGAGTCTGAGCAAAATACCTCTCTTGTGATCATTGGCGCAAATAGAAAGCTCAGCAAATCGTTCTTTAAAGGCTCAGCAACAGCTTTGGACATTATCAACCAGAGCGAAGCACCGATTCTCATTGTGTCTGAAGGGCAAAACCTAGACTTTGGCAAAGATTCGTTTAAAATTTTGGTATCAGATGACCTAAATCCTAAAACAGAGCAGGCCTTAGATTTTGCTTGCGATCTCTCGACCAAGCTTAAGAGCTCACAACTCTTACATAGTCACGTCTCTAACCTAGATACCGATACACTTGATGCCGCTTTAACCGCTGCTTCAGCTACCGTTCACAAGACACGGGATAGCTTTCCATCATCTGAAAATATTCACGACTCTATCATGGGCCTTGTGGAACAAAAAATGGAAAAACGCAAGAACGAATGGTCCGACCTACTTAACAAGGCCAATTGCGAATATAAACCTAAGGTATCAATTGCGAAAAATGATATCGGTGAGGAGTTAGAGGCTATTTCGGAAGAATTCAAACCAGACGTGGAGGTCTATGGGGTTCATAGATCCGGCTGGAAGCACCCGTTTAGTCCAGGTGAAATGCCACTAAGTGCGATGTTCTCTCATAACTGCCCTATTATTGTCGTCAGTTAGTTCACCTACAGGAGTAAGCATGAAATTATCCAAGCTATACGTACCATTGATAGCCTTTTGTTTCGCAATAATTTTAACAGCAGCAAGCAAGGAGAGCACTGTTTCTATAATGCGGAATATATACAGCGCCATCTCAGAGCTTATTCCTAAGACCTACGACGATAAGAAATTTTCAAAATATTCAAAAGCTACTGAGGATCAGCTTAAAAAGTTGAGCATCTATGCTAGCTCGATGGAAGATCACATAAATAATATCGGCGATCTCTATGGCTACGCAGCCTCTAGACTGAAAGAAGATGCCAAAGAGGCCTACGATCTCTACAAAAAGAGAAAGTTTGGTTCTGTGAAGTTTATCCTCAGACATATCACGGAAGACTGCATCGCTTGTCATTCTAAGGTCGGCGACCCGAAGTCAACCGCCGGAGTAAATTCATTTATCGATAAAATTGAAAAAAGTGCTGCGACTCCATTAGAACTAGCTCACTATTTAACAGCTGCAAGGCAGTTTAAGAGGGCTAGAGACATCTATGAATCGGAGTTAAAGAAAAACGCTCCCTTACAAAAAGTTATAGAGTCTGACGCAATGCTAAATTATCTACTTATCAACATCAGAATTTTTAAGGATTTTAAACGACCCTTAGCTCTGCTGCAGAGCAAGAAATTGCCAAAGCACTATACCAAGCAAACTAAAGAAATTCTCGAAAGTTGGATTTCTCAGCTAAAGCTCGCTCAGAAAAGAAATTATTTTAAGACGACAAATAAACTCGCCACAGCTGAAAAATTGATTGGTAAAATAGATGAATTGACTGCGGTAACGGAAAAAAACAATCTAATAAATTACATTATCGCGTCGACTCTACTCAATCAACTCTCTACTCAAAGCAGCGATCCTGTTGTTTTGAATAAGGCATACTACCTTTTAGGTCTCATTGTCGAGCAGATGGAGTCTTCGCTTTTTGTTAGCGAGACAGGATACTACCTAGAGAAGTCCATCACTTCAGCACCTGGTACCGAAGTATCTAAAAAAGCTTTAATCCGCCTAAATGAATATATCAATTTCAGTTATTCGGGATCTGGTGGCACTCATATACCTCTGCGCATCAAGAATAAGCTCACTGACCTAAGCAAAAGGAACAAAGAGGCTAAGAAGACAAAAAAACCTTAGTTGAAAGCTCTTCTGGCCGTTATTCTAGCGCATATTAGGATTTAAATAGCTGGACGCGGTTGCTAAAAAGAATAAGAAAAGCTAGGTACTAATCAAATATCTCCTCTACCCCATTTCTCCAAGGTAAACACTTGACGTTATCGATTTATCGAGGTGTTTTATCCAAGGAAAACAGGTAGGCTTTGGCATTTTTAAAGTCCGCAAGTAACCGATTAGTCGCTGCGGCATCCTCTAAATATGTCTTGGTATCCAGTAAGTCGATGACTAATGCGTCAGCAAATTCTTGTTTTAACAGGGTGCTTTTGCCAGTTCCCCACTGCCCAAACAGAAAAAAACTATTATTTTTTGGTAATGATACTAGCCTGTTATATATATCCATACCTATACTATGTATATTGCCTCATATTATAAAGTAGTACTTTGGATAATGACAATAAGCTCGAAGCTTAATGAGGCTGCAAGGGTTTATACACGCGGTGCAAGGGGTATCTTAAGGTGATATACTTTAAACATATTTTTCTACTAAATAGAAAACTAACTATGTAAGGGGTTCAGCTTTGAATTACCTAGTTTTTCTTGGAAGCTTA
>JANQHA010000256.1 GCA_028282865.1 Oligoflexales bacterium | reverse complement strand
AGTTCGGTAGCGCTCATGCTCCGCCTTTATTGCCGCGCGGATTTTTTCTCTTTCATTTTTATCTAAAACACCGTTTTTGTTTTCATCAAAATTTGCCAGCAAATCTTTATGAACACGATTCATCATTGGCTTTAGACCGCCACGTTTATGATATCGTTTTACCATGTTCTTTCTCATCATGGACAGCATAGCAAGAAATTCCTCCTCGCTGATCTCTTCGTCGCCACCGGCGACTATTGGAAAAGATTCTTCTTTCCAAGTATTGATCTGATTCTGGCGCTCCTCAGTCTTGGCAAAATGCCCTATCTGAAATGACATAAATTCATCTTTATTAAGTGACTTTGATTTGTCGATATCTGCAGACTCAAAAGTGATATCTCTAACCATGGTTAACACCTGCTTGCCAAGCTCCCGCCCATAAGAATTATCTAGCTTTTCGATATTTGACAGGGCATCTGCAAACACTTCTGGGTCAATTTTATCTAATTCAGCCAATATACCTTCTGGGCCAAAGCTTTGTTCTAAGAATAGTTTGGCAAGAGCGTAGTCATTTTTTTCTGCCTGGCTAGCACCGTCTTCAAGATTTTGATCTTGGTTTGCTGATGAAAGGTTTTCTTGCTTTGACCTGGTTCTTTTCTCTTCCTGGGTACACCCCGAGACCACAAGTAATGCTGCTATGAATGTATATCCCAAGAATCTCATTTTAGCTCCTAGTAGAGTAATTTGGCTGACCTTTCTATATCGGTGGCTTTTAGTGAATTCTTGAGGTTTTGGTGAAATATCACGGAAAGGCTAATCGTTATAGGTATTTAGTTGATGCTTTAGGGGTATTTGACTGCATTGAGTTTTAGGCTGTATCATTTAAATTGGGTTAATTTTTATAGGTCATTGGAAGCTATGAGATACTTATCGATTATCGGACTGCTATTTAGCATCGTTATTTTCAATTCTTGCAGAACCCGGAGGGGGGATTCCTCGTTAACCGGACTTAGGCACGCTAAGAGTATTGAGCACTGTACTAAATCAGTTGGGGTAGGAGTTGTAACTTGTACTGACGGATCACAGGAACTTAGGTCTCTAGGTGATATTGAAAGCGGTAATTATTGTAACGATTTTGGTGATCCTATGTGGATTCATGCTGGATATCGGGGTGCTAAGCTTACCCCGGCTTCAAAATACTGGGCAAGTCAAAAGGAGCGATCCTGCACTCTAAGCCCATATGCTAGCGCGCGGATTATTAGCGCAAGGCGGGTTGAAGGTGAAAAGTCTCGATTAGTAAAGCTTAAGTTAGGGGCTGTTCGCAACTGTTCCCTAGTTACCGCTTATGTCTCTGAGGAATTGGTAAACAAGGCATCTGTGTCTCCAAAGAGACGACCGTTTCCAAAAAACTGGGATGCTTCTTATGGGAAAAGAATGAGTTTTAGCTGCCGAAATATAGATGAGAATGGCAAGTTTAAGTACCCGGGTTACCGAAGTTACTATTGATACATATTAACTATTTTATAAATTTGTTGGAGGAGGTCACTGACCATGAAGTATTTATCGATCATTGGATTGTTATTTAGCGTTATTTTCTTTAGTTCGTGTAGGACCAGGTCGGCACAATCGGGTATAGAGGATATTGAAGACGCGACTAAGGCTGAAAGGTGTGGCGGTAAAGTGATTGTGACATGCAATGACGGCTCACAGGAGTTGGTTCGGTCGATTAGTGACTTTAAAGCTGGGAGGTACTGTCGCAACGTTCCAAGTTGGGAGTTTCGATGGGTTCATGCGGGGGCAGCTGGCGCTGATATTATACTAGACCGTCCTGAGTGGTACAAAGATTACCCTTCTTGTCGTCTCGGCCCCAATATGAGTGCTCGGATTATTTATCATCAGAAGGTCAACAAAACCTCAAATAAAATCGAAATCAGTTTAGGAGCTATCGAAGGCTGCCCGTTATGGCTGAGGGGGTATGTTCACACACGAAGGGTTGTGGGATCTTATAAAGGTCCAGGTGCCGGAAGATGGCTCAATAATAAAGATGCCTCAACTAAGAAGATCTTTACTTGTGAAGATCTTGAAAAGGAAGAAGTCAAGTTTCCAGGCTATCTCAGCTATGACTAGCATCTAAGTATGTATAAAAAATTCTTATTTATTAATAATTTTAGTTCTTTGGTACTGTTTCTAGTGGGGCTTTTGGTCCCACTTTTTTTTGACTACGCATTCTTCATGCCGTTTCATATTCCTAAGTGGATTGCTCTCTATGCCGGTGCAGTGGTTTTAGCAGCTACTGTTCTTTATAAAAATAAGGTATTTGAGCTTCCTAAGCTTGGTAGAGTCCTGTCCGGAATACTGGTCGTTTGCATAGCTTGGCTTCTAATGGTTCATTGCTACGATAGTCCCCACGCAAGCCTTAGATTGATCACATTTACTGCTGTTCTGCTAACATCTTTTACCCTTTACAGATCGAAGCCGGCCTATTTTTTTGCTTTCTTTTGGGGCATGGTCACGGCCTCGTCGGTCACAGTTTTCACCCTGGTGTTGAGGTATTTTGGGTTAGAGTTTTCCATGTATTTTCCAGCAGGGGCAAAGTTTGTGCCTTTCTTTCAAAACATTAATATGGCTGCGCAGTTTTTTGGCGTGTGTTTGTTGGTGCAGATCTATTTGTTCCGAACTAGCACCCAAAGGGTAGCGAGGTATTTCTTGGTGCCGATGATTTTAGCGCATGTTGCTAGTATTTATTACCTCCACAGCCGTTCTATTTATCTGGCATTGGCGCTGTCAGTTCCCTTTGCGCTCTATAAGAAGGGGTGGTCTAGGAGAGTCATTTATCTACTGGTTCTACAATGTTTGGTCGTAGCAGTTTATGCTTTTGCGACCTTTTATGGACGGGAGTCGAAATACCTTCATGTCGGTAAAGAGCGGATTCAACTAGCTTTGGAGCAAAGGCTAGAGATGTGGCAGGATGCTACTGAGCTGATTAAAAAATCTCCCGAAGGGGTGGGGTACGACGATTATCAGTTTTCTATTTTGCCTTTCACCGCTAAAAACCGTCACGTATATAGCCGAGAGGTGCAGATGGCTAGGTCTCCTCATAATGATTTTTTGAGTTTTACAGTTGCGTATGGGGTTCCAGTGGCGGTTGCGTCGGCGTTGTTGCTCTTAGTATTATTTTGCCGGTTACTTCGATTAAGATCATTAGACCCTTTAGGCGAGCAGCTTAAGGCGTTGGTTCTTGCGGCCTTTGTATTTTATTTTGTCGAAGCTATTGGTCAGTTTCCGACCGATAACGCCTATTCTTTTCTTTTTATCGCAGTTTTTATAGGCCTTGCAGGTGGGTTGACTTATCAGCCCATCATGCTTAGTAGGGTAGGGACAAATATATTAAGAGCTGTTGCAATTATTGCTCTGCTATTGGGTTTTATATTGTCCGCGCGCTACACGGCTTCGGAGTATATTTTTAATAATTATGCGACCTCTCTCGATAGACAGAGAATTGCTTGCGACCTTTGGCCAGAGAATTGGCGATCATGCCTTCGGCAAGCTGGTATGGAAGAAGATCTCCTTACACAGCGTAGAGTGCTTTTAGCAGTGCTAGACAGAAATACGTTTAACTTCTTAGCCCTTAGAGAGTTGATTGGAAATCACTTCCAATCTGACATGACGGAGCTAGCATGTTTTGGTGGCGCGATTTATAAGAACTTATTTCGTCACCGAAGTTCTATTACCGGTTATCTCGAAGCGAATTGTCCTAACGGGATTGTTAGCAAAGAAGAAAACTTGTTTACCGATTTGGATGATTTTTTAGCCCGAAGTAACAATACGTTAAAACATATGTAGATAGGGTAGATCCCCGACACTCGCTTTGCTCGTTGGGGATGACGTCGTTCACCCGGCTATGCGCAGCCGCACCGCGGCGTACGGGCCTCTTTCGTAAGACCCCCGGTACTCACTTTGCTCGTTAGGGGCGGTGTTCATTCAGTCATGTCCAGCCGCACCGCGGCGTACGGGCATCTTTTGTAAGGCTCCCGGTACTCACTTTGCTCGCTGGAGATAGCTTATCTACTTACTTCCCTTCGCCTGGTCTTCGCGGTATTTCTTTACGATCTGATCTTGGATCGACGAAGGCACGCCGCGGTAACAAGCAAACTCCATGGTAAAGCCAGCCTTACCCTGGGTTTTAGAGCGCAGGTCGGTCGAGTAACCAAACATTTCTGAAAGAGGCACTTCAGCAAGGATCACCGAGTAATCATCTCTCATGTCCGCACCTAGTAATACACCACGTCGCGATGATAAGTCCCCTTGAACCGTACCTTGGAATTCGGCAGGAGATTCAACCTCTACCTTCATAATAGGCTCTAGTAACACTGGTTTGGATGCCAAGAATGCTTCTTTAAATGCTGTTCTTGCACAGATTTTAAAGGCCATTTCTGAAGAGTCCACCGGGTGATAGCCACCATCTACCAAGTCGACATAAGTGTTGATGACCTGGCAGCCAGCTAGTGGTCCTTTGACGATCGCTTCGTTTAAACCTTTCATAACACCTGGGATGTATTCCTTAGGTACTGAGCCACCGACAGTCTTATTTTCAAAGACAAACGGTTCCTCGAATTCTCCCTCCTCTTGAGGCCGCAAGCTTCCGACCATGTGAGCGTATTGACCGGCACCACCAGTCTGCTTTTTATGTTTGTAGTTGTATTCTGTTGGCATAGTCGGTGCTTCGCGGTAGTTCACTTTAGGCTGACCGACAACGACCTCAGCCTTGTATTCACGTGCGATTCGCTCGACGTAAATCTCAAGATGAAGCTCACCCATACCGGCAATCCTAGTCTCATTTGATTCTGCGTCGACAAATACTCGGAATGTGGGATCCTCTTTCATAAACCTGTTAAGAGCTTTAGACATTTTTACTTGGTCATCTTGCTTAGAAGGTTTGATTGCTAGTTCGATTACGGCGTCTGGAACGTAAATACTTTCCATCGTAAGGTTTAGTTCTTGTGAACAGAAGGTATCCCCTGAGGCGCAATCAACCCCCACCATAGCGACAATATCACCGGCGCCAGCGACATCGACATCCTCACGATCATTAGAGTGCATGCGTACAATCCGACCTACGCGGGTAGTTTTGCCGGTTCTTGGATTAAGGTAGCTTTCGCCTTTTTTAAGTTGGCCTTGGTAGACCCGAGTGTAGGTCAGCTGACCGAATTTCTCCTCGGTGATTTTAAACGCCATAACAATAGTTGGTTTGTCAAAAACTGGGAAGACTTCGACCTTTTCGTTTTTATCGTTGTCATGAGCGAAGTATTTACAATCAAGCGGCGATGGTAGGTACATATTTACTGCATTTAGAAGCAGCTGCACACCTTTGTTCTTATAAGCGGACCCCATAAATACCGCAGTAAGCTCTCGCTTTAGAGTGGCCTCTCTGATGGTGGTTCGAAGCATTTCCTCACTGACTTCCTGCTCTTCAAGCATCAGCTCCATCATTTCATCGTTAAACATCGAGACCTTATCGAGCATGATACCTCGATATTCCTGGGCTTGATCTACGAGTTCTGCTGGGATTTCTTCTTCGCGAACATCATCGCCTTTCTCACCATCGAAGAAATAAGCCTTCATGGTAATAAGGTCTTCAACGCCTTCATGGTCATTTTCGAGTCCGATAGGAATCTGCATCATTACAGCGTTATGACCTAATTTGTCTCTTAGCTGGTTAACGACTTTAA
>JANQHA010000217.1 GCA_028282865.1 Oligoflexales bacterium | reverse complement strand
CTCGCCGACGACACCTTAAAACATTATTACAGTGTGCACATCCTTGTGAAATATGCATATTCACCCCCCAGGAACCTCGTATTCCAAAACGACTCCGTAGCGCTAAAGCACTCCCTTGCCCTCACCAAACTTGTTGAGTAATTGCTCGACCCTATAGTGTACTAAACCAAATTCCATGTCAATATTTTTTTGATGATGACATCCATGAAAACTTTAAACCTGCCATTAGGTTCAGCATCAACGCCTACAGCCATTCAACGGCCACAAAATTGGCTTTCAAAACCATGAACTTTCAAGCTGATCCATTTACCTGAGCTATTTCTATGCGTATCCTGTAGCTGCTCGAGCCAGTGCGGAACTTCGCAGATATAATTGGAAGAAATTTTCAAAAACTCCAGGTCAAAATGATCAGATAATACCGAGATACTCGAGATCTGGTTCTCTTTTAACCCCAACCATCTAAGCCGCTTTAGCTCGGCTAAACCCACAAGATCTAAGATTCGATTTCGGTTTAAATCAAGGGTCTGTAGGTTAGTCAAATATCTCAGCGGCAAAGTTTCATCGATTAAATTATCGCTTAGACTTAGGTGAGAGATCCTACTCATCTGACTGATAAAACCAATATCAGCTAGCTGGTTATGACCTAAATTCAGATTCTCTAACTTGACTAATTGACGCAATGTAGATGCACTTGTAATAGCATTAGAGCTTAAGTTTAAGTACTTAATTGAAGTACTGGCTACCAACGGAGTCAAGTCGGAAATATCGTTGTCGACAACCGACAATTCTTCCAGCTGTCGAAGACTACCAAGAGGCCCTAAATCACTAATTCGATTAGAACTCAAATATAAAACGCGTAACCCCTTGAGCGAGCTGAGCGACGACAAGTCTTGAACTCGATTAAAAGATAGATTTAGATAACGAAGCTTAGTTAGGGTCCTTAGAGGCGACACGTCCGAAACAGCGTTCCAAGACAGGGTCAACTCGCGTAAATGAGTCAAAACAGATAGCGGCGATAAATCAGTCACTTTGGCTCTAGGGCGCTGTCTAGGGTCTGGGTAAAGGTTTAATACATCCGTGCCTGAAACCGCATGTTCCACCAAACGACAATGCTTTTCGCTGAGCTCCGGCCAAATATCGAAATAATTCATGACAGCTACTACAGTGTTTTTTGCCCCGGGAGTTAGGGACTTATCCATACAGACATCAAAGAACTCAGAAGCATAGACGCTAGACGAAGCTAATAGATAGATGACAGAAATCCATTTTTTCATAAAACCCCTCCCTGAGCTCATCATAAATATACACTTTTGGCTAGAAACAGCAAAATCTGAGAACCCTACAGCTGTCAAAACCTTAGACACTCACAGACTCTAGCCTCTATCACCGACCATCAAGAAGTCTAGTATTTCTGAGCCTTTAACTTAAAAAACTTCTGGAATAGAGCTTGCTCTATAAAAGCCGGGCGAGGACGAATCCCGGTTTACTACGAATATAGGTGAAAGATTGAAAGAGATATTAATCACGCGCTTTTTAAAACTTATCTTCTTAGCTGCTTTCTTTGGCTATTGTGGTCATGGGTATGGCGCCACCTTGAGAAGTAGCCTCGATCACTCCACACTGGAATTTACTAGCAAAACAAAAAACCTGGTCAGTGCTAAAGACTGCTTTCCAATTCACATTAAAAACACCAGAGGAGTCAATACCCTCTACCTATTTTGTTCCAAAGATGCCCTCGATAGCGATGGCAAAGGCGTCGAAGTCTCCGAAAACTTTGCAGTCTCAGATGAGCTCGCTAGACGGTTTCACTTTTGGCGTAGAATCTACTCCCTCTGGTCAGAAGACCAATACGTACTTCATCTTGCCAAGTACCCCGAGGTCACCTTGGAAATAGCTGACACCTCTGATTTGGATGAGAACCTCCACTGGCGAAAGAAGCAAAAAGCAGCCTATAGAATATTAAAGTATAGAAAAGCAGAGTATCGCAGAGCGCTGGTTTTGATGCATAGACATAGAAAAAATCCGGAGAAGTTTAGCCCGGTAATGAAGCGGATCGAAGATTCAATGAAACACATCAAGGATCATGACAAATACTTAGCTGCTGCTAACTCAATTCGTACCCAGCGTGGTCAACGAGACCCAATCGAAACAGGTATATCAAACTCAACTAAATACATGGAGATCTTAGAAAACATCTTTGAAGAAGAAGGTATTCCAAAGGAACTAGCTAAGATTGCTTTTATTGAATCATCTTTCAACCTAAAAGCTCATTCCAAGGTCGGTGCTAGCGGTGTTTACCAACTCATGCCAGGCACCGCGCGACAATTCAAGCTTAAAATAACTAGCTCAGTAGATGAGCGTCGAGATCCGATAAAGTCAGCCCGTGCAGCGGCGAAGCTTCTCAAAGAAAACTTTAGGATCCTTAAAAAGTGGCCGCTGGCAATTACCGCCTACAACCATGGTGCTTATGGCATTAGACGAGCAGTACGAAAAGCTCACACCTCAGAAATAGAAGAACTTATTAAAAAATATAAAAGCCCGAGCTTCGGTTTCGCCTCGAAAAATTTCTACACCGGATATCTAGCGGTACTCGCGACCATAAATAACGCTAAACATATTTTCTCAAATATTACCTCTCTGTCCCCCCTAAGCTTTACCGAAGTCAGGCTTAGAAAGGCGACCACCCTGGCAACGATTCGAAAAAAGTATATGCTAACCAACGAAGTTATCCGAGAGTTAAACCCGGATATCTCAAGAAGACTGTTAAGATATGGCAAGCTACCGAGAAATTATTTGCTGAAGATACCTGCGATTAATACCAATACTGCACAAGCGTCTATAGACTGATAAATAAAACGTTCGTGATATCTCAGATGCCCCGTGGTAGAGTCTAGCGGTGCTCCCATAGTATCTACTAAGCCTAAGAAATTGCGATAAAATTCTTTCAATTGACATCAATAATTCCATTTGCCATAACAACAATCAGCTTTTTTCATATTTTGCCGATTTTGGCGGTAACCATGATAATTGCTGGCAGTTTTTTGGTATACCATCAGCAGTTGATGGGCGCATAGCTCAGCTGGTTAGAGCACTGCCCTTACAAGGCAGGGGTCCTAAGTTCGAATCTTAGTGCGCCCACCACTCCAGATTGGTGCATACGACTCTCCTCTCACACAGTCAACCCCACCGAAGGGTGAAGACCCGACAAACCTCAAAATTGTAAGTTTTGTATTTCAATTCGACATTCTGAAATGGAGAACCTACAACCACAAGTAGGGCTCTCGTTAGGTTTTTATGGTCGAATTGATTACGAACTCTTCAAAAAACATTTGCAAGTGATTCGGCCTGAAGTCTTTTTGAGGCAAGATTGCAGAGATCTCCGCACCTTTGAATTTGGAAACAGACTGAACCTTGAGGCCTTTTCGATTCTTGATACAATGCTCGGGGATCATAGCTATGCCAACCCCGGCCTTTACTAATCCAATGATCGACAGCATGTTGTTTACACGAATCGTCTTTTTAGGATGCTTCTTTGTGAATCTAGTTATCCAAGTATTTGGTTCGAAACAAATCCAAGGATATTTTTGAACCTCTTTGAGATCAACAGGTTCCCTGCTAATCAAAACAATCTTCTCCTGGCCAATAGCTCGACAAACAAAGTCGTCGGGAATAGGGGTTTCATTGACTGGGCTTGTAAATATTATGTCAAGCCGACCCCGTTCAAGCCTTTGCATAAGGTTATTGGGAGAATCGACATCTATATACAGGTCCCATTCCCTTTTCTGGCTGAGTGCGATAATCATCGCGATTAAGTAAGATTCTAACAACCCTTCCAGAGCCCCGATACGCAAAACCGTTCGCGATTCGCGAAAGCCGTGTTGGCTGAGACTGCTATTAAAAAGCTCTAGAGAAGAAAGTAGTCTTTCCCCGTGCTCTGTCAGCGAAACTGATTTGGGTGATCTCCTTAACAGTTGGCGTCCACATGAATTCTCTAGTAACCTAATTTGCCTTGATATCGCAGAAGGAGAAATAGCTAGATCCTTAGCGGCACCGATGAAACTTTTGTTTGTTGCAACCCTATGAAATACCTCTAGGTATCTGTAATCCATAACACTCTATATTCTAATTATTGGAAACAATATTATTAAAATTCTAATTTACGAAACTTTGGCGAATCAGTAAATATCAAATCTGATACTAATTGACTCAAACCCATGGAGATTAGAAATGACTACAAAAACCCTGACAAAATTCGTTTTTTTCTCGTTTTGCATCTTAGCGACGTTTTCGAACACAACCTTTGCCTCCCATAACGAGGATCTAAATGGAGTTCGCTTCACCAAAAAAGAATCCAAAGAGGTAGAGAAAAAGATTATTGACGCCAACAAAGTCATTTTTCGATACCCGAGTTTCAATCGAGTAATGGAAATGAACCGCATGATTGTCAACGGGAGAAGCCCAGTCAATGAAGAGCATTTCATCTACAATTCAGTTGTCCATTTCCTGATTTATGTCACGAAAGGCACGGGAGTCTTTTATGTTGACAGTGCTTTTTATCAGATTAAGGAGGGAGATGTTTTAGATGTTCCCCCAAAAACTCGTTTTGCAGTTTCTGGAACCAGTCTTGAGTATGTAACGATAGAAAATCCAGCATGGTTTCCCGAGCAATTTTCAATTGTCGACTCCACGGGAAATGTTGTTGATTCATCATCAAATTAAGGAGTACTCGATAAAAACGACCTTAACCCATCAAGGGCAGTGTCAAAATTAAGAGATGCATGAAATGCCATTCCGTTAAGCCGAAGTCGGAGTTTCACAAGAAGCGGAATGGTAAAGACAGCCGGTGCAAAGCGTGCCGTAACAAGATACGACGACGGC
>JANQHA010000175.1 GCA_028282865.1 Oligoflexales bacterium | reverse complement strand
CGATTCCACGGCCGTCTCTGGCGGCTGCGGCTCATCTACTATTAGGTTCTGTAGGTCTGCCAACTGTGCATCGACAAACGAAGCAAATTGGACAGAGGAGCTGCTTTGGTGATGAGCTCGCCACTGTTCCAAAGACACCCACTCATTTTGACCTGCCTTACTAACGACCAGCTGATCTGTTGACTTTTCAGCATCGTCACATATATCAATAAGCTGGGTGTCGGCATAAGGCCCAATAAGACGGCTGCCATCGTATAGATACCATTGGTCACAACTACCTAAATTCAAGCAGACCTCTGTTTTATTAAGGGAAACTAAGATCAATTGTAGAAAATTTAATAAAAAAAAGCTACGTGGTTATCAGTCCTACCTTGTTATAGAGTGGGGCAGTCCAGGTAGCGCGGTAAGCCTGCGAATGCGAAATATTGAATAAAGACTCCTTGCAGCTTAACAATGCCGCCTGTAATGAAGTTAGTGATAAACATGTGCGTTTCTTGATGACTGGAAAAATGGTAGAATAAGAAAGAGGGTTAACTCTATGGACTTCGAATCATTTGGCGACTCACTTGCAAACTTAGACTTCCCCATTGAATTTCCTGGACACTGGATCAATGGCAAGTGGACCCGTTACCCAAACTCCAAAAAACTTAAAGGTTCCATCGACCCAAGCAGCGGCGAAACCATCATCGTCGGATCCTCAGATAAAAAAGTCTACTTGGATGCCATTGAAGCTGCAGACCGAAGCCTTAAGAAAGTCTCACAACTCTCGCTACAAGAACGAATAGACACCATACGAAAGATGCGTCAGGCATTAGCAGACTACCAAAGCACTGTCATTGACTGCCTTACCGTCCAAAGTGGCAAGGCCTTATGGGAAGCTCAACTCGACCTAGATAGATCTATTTCATTTCTAGACGCTTTTATTAAAAACGCACCAAGCTACCAAGAAACTATACTTGGGCCAGCTAAGCTCACCAACGTAAACGGAAGCTTTTCCCTGACACCGATCGGAATAACGATGGCCTTCTTGCCATTTTCATCTCCGGTCACTAGCTTCTCAAAATATTTTGCCGCGGCAGTATTCTCGGGGTGTCCGTTGGTGCTTAGTCCTTCATCGCATGCTAGCTTAAGCGGGCTATTGTTTGCCCACTTAGCCGAGCGCATTGACTTAATCGAAGGATCTTTTGGTGTTGTCTTTGGTAACTTTGAAACCTTTAAAAAAATCCTTTCGGATCGAAGAATCCAAGCGATCATATATACGGGATCTCGTGACCACTGTGAAGCTATCAGAAAAGAAAGTTTTGGTATCAAGGGACGCCAGCTAATCATTCAATCAGGCGGCAAAAACTCGGCGCTGGTTCACTCAAGTGCTGATCTGGAAGACGCTGCACGCTGTGTTTTACTGGGAGGTTTTAAAGCAACGGGTCAGTTATGCACGGCAACTAGCAGGGTTTTTGTACACAAATCCTTGATCAAAGATTTTTCTGAGTTAATCTCCGAGAAAGTGCGCACTCTCAAAATAGGCGCGACCGATCAAAAACAAAGCGATATT
>JANQHA010000161.1 GCA_028282865.1 Oligoflexales bacterium | reverse complement strand
CAATATTTGGGATTAGAGACGACCACCTATAGGCAGACAAATTTTAATTTTTTTGCGACACGTAAGGTGGAACGAGTTGCAGTGTTCCATGAAGCTGCTCGCATTGGATTGCTACTGGAGCCCTATGGGGTTAGCCGAGAACAGATTCTTTCTTCGCGGCCCGAGCTAGCCGATAATGCTGATCTTAGTAGCGACATAATTCGTGAGCTGAATAATGGCGAAAATCTACTGATTGGGGTTGCTTGTGGCAGTGTCTGGGCCACTAAAAGGTGGCCTATTGAGAAGTACACTGAACTAACTCAACAAATTTTATTGAGTTACCCTTCAGCGAGAATTCTTCTTCTGGGGACCCAAGCAGAGAGACCGTTGGCAGAAAATCTTAAAAAATCTATTAATAGCGATAAGGTCGTTAATTTGGCTGGCTTGACATCATTGGATGATCTTAGGTCGATATATCCGAAGCTGTCTCTATTAGTTAGTAACGATAGCAGCCCGGTTCATTATGCTTCGGCATTTAACATTCCTACTGTGGCTATTTTTGGTGCTACCGTGCCAGAGATGGGATTTGGGCCTTTAGCAGATCGTAGTCGGGTGGCAGAGATCGAGGTATCATGCCGACCGTGTAGTGATCACGGCCCGAAGGTATGTCCACTTGGCCATTTTAAGTGCATGAATGAGCTGAGCGTTGAGAAGGTTTATAGCCAGGTATCTGAGGTATTAAGCTAGTTTAGTCCACCAGCTGAGTTCCATAAATTCGGTCTCCAGCGTCTCCTAGCCCTGGGATAATATATCCATGGTCATTGAGTTTTTGGTCGACTGCAGCAGTATAAATAGGCGTATCAGGGTGGGCTTCGCTAAATGAAGAGATTCCCTCTGGAGCGGCTAGCAGGCATACAAACTTAATCGAGCGCGGCTTGACTTCTTTAAGTCGAGATACTGCGGCGATGGCAGAGTGTCCAGTGGCTAACATAGGGTCGACTACAATCATATCCCTATCTTCAATGTGTTGCGGAAGTTTAAAATAATACTCTACCGCCTGCAGGGTCTTTGGGTCGCGGTAGAGTCCAATATGTCCCACTCTTGCACTTGGAATAAGCTGAAGCATACCATCAAGAATGCCGTTGCCAGCACGAAGTATCGAGACTAAGACCACCTTCCTCCCCGCTAATGCGGGTGCTTTCATCGGCGTTAAGGGGGTTTCTATTTCTTCGCTAGTCATCGGTAGGTCTCTAGTCACTTCATAGGCCAGCAGCATGCTGATTTCATGAAGCAAAGTACGAAATTTAGCAGAGCTGGTTTCTTTTTTTCGCATAATGGTAAGTTTGTGCTGCACTAGTGGATGGTCGATAATGTGTAGGCTGTCACTCATAGTACCCCCGCTAATTCGCTGACTATATTATCTATAGATACATAGGATAGTGGTAAAGAATAATAAACCAAAAACGGTAAATTCGACTATTTCTAGCCTATAAGTAGAGCTTTTTTTGTAACTTGTTAAAAATAAAAAACTATTTTAAGCCCGATTGGGTGACTCACTAATTGACATCGGAGCTTCGAAAGGCGAAACTGTCTCGTTTATACTCACATTATGCCTATGAAAGGGAGTGAAATATGAGTTCAGA
>JANQHA010000152.1 GCA_028282865.1 Oligoflexales bacterium | reverse complement strand
AAAAAAACGAAGAGAAAAGCAACGGCAAGCAGCAGCAAGAAAGCACGAAGCAGGACGCATCAAAAGATAGCTCCGCTTCAACTGGCGAGCCTAAGCAGTCAGCCCAAGTGCAAAGAAATCAGCTAAATAAAGATCAGGCGGAGAAGCTTCTTAGAGAGGCGAAAGATCATGCTGCTAAGTATATGGGGCGAAAAATTGATAAGCAGCAAAAATCGCAGAAGCAAAGTAGTGGAGGCAAGGACTGGTGAGCAAGTGTAGGTCTTATATTATACTTTTTATTACGGCAATGGCGATGGTTGGCTCTAGGCTTGATGCTGGAACCTTAACCGCCCTGGTGGACAAAACTGTTGGTACGGTAGATGATCAATTTGTTTATACTATTTCTATCTCAGGTAAAGCCGATGAGCCTGTGATTCCAAAGGTTCAAGGACTGCAGATTTCAAAAGTAGGAACCTCGCAAAGCTATTCGATGCAAGGTTTTGGTAGTATGACTCGAAAGGTTGAGTATCGGTATGTAGTTGTTGCTACTAAAGAAGGAACTTATACGATTCCATCGGTTTCTCTGAAGGTTGATGGCGACCTCCAGAAAACAGCACCGATTCGGATCACGGTTTCTAATGCGGCTAGTAGTGGCGGAGGTGATGACGGTGACGATGCGCCTCCGATGTTTATACAGCGTGATCTAAAGAAAAATGAGGTTTATACCGGAGAGCAAGTTATTAGTAAGGTTAAAATCTATAGTAGACTAAGATTGCTAGAAGCAGCCAATATCAGTGAAAACAGTTCCGACTTTAGGCGCTATAACTCCAAAAAAGAAAATAGATATCAGAAAATGCACCAAGGAATGCCATATGATGTTATCGAGGTAGCAGAAGCTTATGTCCCACTGAAAGCAGGAAGGCTATCGTTACCGGCGTTTAAGTTGAAAACTAAAGTAGCCGTTCCTAGAAAGCAAAACTCCCGAAGAAGCCGAGATATCTTTGACGATTTTTTTGGTGGATCTATGTTTGGTGGTTCAAGATCTGCTGTTAAGGTCGTCAGATCTAAGGACGATGAGATCGTCGTTAAACCGCTGCCTAAAGAGGGTAGACCGAGTCAGTTTTCTAACTTAGTGGGTCAGTTTGGCATTGATGCTAGCTTATCATCCCAAAACGTCGATGCTGGTGATACAGTTACGCTAACCGTAGATATAAGTGGCACTGGCGTACTATCAGGAATGAATGACCTAGCCCTGGAATTTGATCCAAGTATAAAAATTTACCCTGATAAACCGACCCTATCAGAACGGTTTCAGGAAGGTGTTGGGGTGGTCGGAACTCGGACGTTAAAATATGCGTTGGTTCCGACGGTTCCTGGCGAATATAAAATACCAGATATTGTGGTACATGTATTTGATCCAAGTCAGGGTAAATACGTTGCACTAAAGAAGTCTGTCGGACTGCTGCAGGTTGGTGGTAAGGCTGATATTGGTGCGGTATCTTCTTCTGGGTCTTCTAATAACCAAAAGAAACGAGTCAAAGTATTAAGTGAAGATATTATGTCATTTTATCAAGGTGAAAAATTGTCGGCAAATCAAGTGTTGACTAGATCAGACTTTATTTTGATTGTCACCTTGTCGCTACTGCCGGTTTTTCTGGTCTTAGGTTTGACTATTTTTAGCCCTATTTACAGGCGTTACTCGACTTCAGAAAATCAACGTCAATCAAAGGCATGGCTTCAGTATCGAAGTGCTATAAAAGGCTTAGGTCACTCGCCCGATGATTTTCTTGCTAAAGTTAAACAGCTCCGGCTCTATATTGGTAGCAAATGGGATAGAAAAGGAGGAGCTTTAACCGACCATGAAATCTATCAGTATTTATCTAGCAAAAGCATGGAGGAAGCTTGGCAAAATAAGCTTAAAGAGGTTTTGACTCTTGCTTCGAAGGTGGAGTATGCAGGGTCATCGATGTCAGAAGATCAACTCGTAAAATCTATGGATCTTTTAGACCAGCTAGCTAAGGAGGTGAAAAGAGTATGACAAAGATATTAATAGTATTTTACCTTGTTATCTGCTCGCAGTTTTTGCTAGCGGGCGAAGGGTTGTTAGATAAGGCCGTAGAGGCCCAGTCATCTCAAAGGTATGAGGAGGCTGTGGACACCTATCAACAAGTTCTGAAGACCGGCCTCGCAAATGGTTATATCTTTTATAATTTGGGCAACGCCTATTTCCGCTTGGGAAGAAAAGGCGAGGCGATGGCTGCATACCTAGCAGCGAGAAATTTATTACCGCGAGATCCGGATGTGGAGCTTAACATAAAACATATCCGTAAAGATTCGGTTGATAAGTTGGCTGTAACCCATAAAGGAAGCGTGATAAGCAAGCTGGCATTTTGGAGTGGCTGGTTTAATTTGGCTGAGCAGGTTTTTACCTTTGGTTTTTTGATGTTTTTGGCTGGGGCTGTATTTTTGGTAGGGATGTTAAAAAATAGCCTTCACACATTAAAAACGGTTGCTATCGGTTTATGGATCTTTGCCGCTATTGTTGCATTTGGAGCCAGTATCAATTGGCAGCAAGATAGTCGCTGGGGAGCAGTGACGGTCGAGGTGGCCTCAATTTATTCCGGACCCGGCAAAGCTGGTAATAGTATCTTATTTGAGCTGCACGAGTCCGCACCTTTTGTCCTTCTAGAGCGAAGAGATCAGTGGCTTAGGATAGCATTGTCTGATGGAAAGCAGGGATGGGTTGCTAAGGATCAAGTCAGGTATTATTCACTGTCTTCGTCTTAATTTTTTTAAAATCTTTCAAGTAATAACTGCAATTAAGTCCGTCTCGGACAATTTCACATATGGGTGGTCAGGCTGCTGTTTTTTATTGATGTCATTAATGACATCAAGTATCAGGTGAAGAAGCTCGAAAATTTTTAATTGAAAGAAAAAAAATGGCTAGAAAGAAAAAAAATCAATATAAATACCGAATCGATATTGGCTGGAGCCAGGAAGATGAATGTTATTTAGTAAAAGTTCCAGAGCTTGAAGGCTGTGTCAGTCACGGGGATACCATCGAAGAGGCAGTTTCAAATGCTAAAGAGGCTATTTCAGCGTATATAGGTAGTTTGAAAAAAAGAGGGCTAGCAATACCAGTCCCTTTAGCGGAGCAAAGTTTTTCAGGTAAAATTCCTCTGCGAATTGACCCGGTTCTACACCGTGATCTTGTGGTTAAGGCGCAGTTAGAAGGTAAGAGCCTAAATAAGTTTATTGAAAGTCGGTTAAAAAAATCTAGCTAAACATACCACCTTGCAGCCGAATACCCTGATATTACAGGTAATCCTTTGGGCAAAAGGTCCTCTGGAGTCTATGCCTTCAATGTGCTAACTATTTAGAGTATAGAGAGCATTTTGAGCCTGAAAAAAGGATACTACATGGCGCAGCTACATAAACTCCAAATTGAACCCATTGTTTCGCGAGCTTTGGAAGAGGACTGGGGCTATGGCGATTGGACCACGGACCTCTGTGTAGCGCCAGATACTATAAGTCGTGCTCGATTGATTGCTAAAGAAGACTTGGTCGTCGCTGGTCGTGAAGTAGTCGAGACGGTCTTTGAAATAGTAGATCAACGGATGGAGCTTAGTTTCAAAGCTGACAACGGTGATGAGGTCGTTAAAGGCGAAGAAATTTTTGTAGTGGAAGGTCCTGCTAGGAGTATTTTACGTGCCGAGCGAGTTGCTTTGAACTTTTTTGGTCGTTTGAGCGGAGTGGCCACGATGGCTAGAGCCTTTGCTAGGCAATTAGAAGGCACGAAGACCCAACTCCTCGATACTCGAAAAACCATCCCTGGAATGAGGATCTTAGAAAAATCTGCGACGGTCATTGGTGGCGCACGTAATCACCGCTTCGGTTTATGCGATGGCGTGATTGTCAAAGAGAACCATATTAGAGCTGCAGGTAGTATCAAAGCTGCCGTAGAAAAACTTTTGGAGAGTTTGCCTCCCACTTTAAAGATTGAAGTTGAGACCACCAACTTAAATGAAGTCCAGGAAGCCTTAGACGCCGGCGCTGATATTATTATGCTAGACAACATGTCGATCTCAGAAATGAGTTTAGCGGTTCGGACGGTTCGAGGCCGGGCTTTGCTTGAAGCAAGTGGCAATGTGACTCTGGAAAATGTCGGAAGAATTGCTGAGTCTGGGGTCGATTTTATTTCGACCAGTGCTTGCATACACTCATCGCGGTGGTCGGATATCAGTCTTTTGTTTGATTCATAAGAGTTTCTGTTTTGAAGATTTTTGCCTTCGATGAAATCAGCTCCACCTCTGAACTCGCCCGCGAGTGGCTACACTCTGACAAACATCCCTTGCCCTTTGCAATCTCCGCGAGCTCGCAGACCAGCGGTCGAGGCCAGAAGGGCCGGATTTGGTCAAGTCCCCCTGGTAATATGTATTTCACCATTGCTTTTAACGCGGCAGGCTTAGCGATCGATCAGGTCGGTTGGCTACCAATGAAGGTAGGGGTACTGGTAGCCGATTGGATAAAAAATCAGTTTAAAATAACTGTAGATCTTAAATGGCCCAACGACATTTTGTTTCAAGGTCGTAAACTTGGAGGAATCTTGTGCGAAAGCTCGGTGACCGGTGAGCAAATCAATCATATTTTGGTGGGTGTTGGCCTTAATCTAACCCATGCTCCTAAAGTAGAGAGGCAGCTCTCAGCAGCTATTGCTGATGTTTCTACCAAACCTATCGAGATAGAGGCTATGACGGACGGCCTTATCGATTTTATCAATGAGCGGTGGAACGATTTAGACTTAACAGCGGTTCGCGGTAGGGTCGGTGACTATGGGCTTGGCGAGGGGCAGTACTATGTCGATCCTCAGGGACAGAGTTTGTTAAAATGCGAAGGTTTTAGTGCCCATGGTGGACTTAAGCTTGTTAACATTGCTACCGGTGAGCGTGAGCTGTTATCTTCTGCAGCGGAATCAAAACGCACCTTAGGTCAATTAACTGCAAGTATGTCAGAAATCATCATTGCTGATATCGGTAACAGTGAAACCAAAGTTAGTAAGTATGTAGGCAATAAGTGGCATCAGACAAACATTGATTCATGTCTACCAGATACACTGATTTTATATGGCAGTGTTAACCGCAATGCTGAGAAAGTTTTTCTTGACCAATGCCGTAGCAAAAGTGTGGCTGCTGTCGGCCTAAGGAAAAAGAGAGTTTATTCCCACGGTCATTACCCTATCGATCAAATTGGTATCGATCGCTTGGCCACCGTAGAGGGGTTTTTATCTCAGCATTTAGGACAATCGGCAGTGCTTGTCAGCCTAGGAACTGCGACCACAATCGATGTGGTCTCGTCTTGCGGTGAGCATCTTGGTGGTTGGATTGTCCCTGGGATTTATAGCAGCCTGAAAATGTTATCTGATAGTACTGATGCGCTTCCTAATCTCGCCGATGATTTATCGATGACTCTAGGGCTTGGCAACAGCACCAAACAGGCGATCTCTCATGGAGTGATCCATAGCGTTTGGGGCCTGGTTTTTGAAGCCAAGAAGCTCCTTAATGATGAGTCTGCAAAAATCGTTTTTACTGGGGGTGGTAGTCCGTTATTTGAACCTAATGACAATCTGGTCATAGATAGGGATCTTATATTTAACGGGCTTAAGGTCTTAGCGTTTGCCGGGTAGTGATAGCTATGCGAAAGCAAATGAATAAAACGTCAGCCGTTATTTTTAGTGGTACATCAATAGATATCTTTCGATCGACATAAATTTTCCAGTCTAGTCACAAGGGTAGGGAGTTTGGATGCCTGTTGCGTGACACATAGATCTCGTATTTCTGCCATCAGCATAATGTATAATACCGTGATCCTTTTTTTGTTGAAACGAGCCATACGGCATGATACGGAGTGGTGCATAATGGAGGTCAGGTCAATGGAGTTAAGGGTTACAAAACTACTTTTAATGTTTTGGATGATTTTCTGGTCTACGAGTTTACTCGCTTCACTTTCGAAGTATCCCTATTTATGGAGAATTCAGGGTGACGGTAGGACTACTTATCTATTTGGGACGGCTCACTTAGGAGTGACCATCGATGATCTTCCTTCAGAAGTTATGGATGTTGTGCGAAATGCTAAGCAGTTTGTTACGGAATCCGATATAACCTTGGCAACTGAAGAAAACCTTATGCTCCCAGAGGGGCAGTCATTGAAAGATTTCATTTCAGACGAAGCATTCGAGCGCCTAGCAACAGAGCTACAAGATGTATTGCCGAAGGAAGTATTGGAGAGAGTTAGGCCATTTCAGGCTATTGCAGTTCTTGGACAGGTCAGACTGCAGGCGAGTAATCTTCAGGAGTATGCCGAGCAGATATTTAGGGATATGGGACTGGACCGAGGAATTCTAGATCTTGAATTATTGCAAGAGGTTAGTAATAGAGATATAGACATTGAGTTCCTGGAGACGGTGGATCAGAGTTTTGACGCCCTTGATTCACTCATTGATAGAAGTACTTTTGAGCAGGGTATCCTCTCGACTACTCTTGAGGAGAAGAAAGCGACTATCGCCACTAACCTTAAACCAATGAAAGACCTTAAGGACATTTATCTGGCTGGTTATTATAAAAGTCCTCTGGCAAACTTACTTGATTTAATGCCAGAGCAAACAAGAAAAGGCGTCTTCGTGAACCGTAATCATGATTGGCTTCCAA
>JANQHA010000151.1 GCA_028282865.1 Oligoflexales bacterium | reverse complement strand
GGCTTAAGTAATGTTGAAAAGCTCCCTTAACAGCCTTCTTCTCGCGCTCTTCAGTAACGTACTTGTAGAAAGTAGTTGTTACGAACATAGCAATAATTTCAAAACTAGGGACAGCAATATAGGCCCAGTGGCCTTTTGAAAACCAGTAGTACCAATCAAAAGCCCAGTACCCGGCTAAAAATAAAACAACTGCAAACCCAGATATCAAGGAGGAGCCCCAAATCACCAGCGGAGCAAAGAATAGACCGAGGACAACGACTAACTTCCATTCAACACTCGCTAGAGATAGGGTTCGCTTCATAAAGTCGCCGCGAATGATATTGTCTGCAACAGCAGCGTGATTCTCAACTCCGTCAATAGCGGGGTCAAAAACATTGGGCCTCATATCTTGAGTTCCCGCAGCAGTACCTCCAAGTAGCAGGCTCATCCCGCGTAACTCTTTTCGCTGCTTCTTAGTATACGTTCCGTAATAGGCGTCAGATAGACTATAATGTGTAAAACCGTGACTTGGGCCTCTATGGTTCACCAAAAGCCGACCGGCACCGAAAGGATCCGTATTCACTTCGATTGCTCTGTCTTCATCCTCACGGTGAAACAGCGATATTGCTTCTACCCCAATCTCATTAAAGAATACTGCTACATCACTATTGAGATGCTCAGCAGCTACTTTCAAACCAAGCGATGGCATGAGGTTACCTTCGACATTCTCGACCAAGGTCACCCAACGATTGATCGCATCATCATCAGCATCGTTACCAAAGAAGGCAAAGTGGCTACCCGCTTTATTTAGCAGCGGATAGTTAGATTTAAGGCCATAAGCTTTCCTTAGCCTAGGAAAAAAGCTGTCATAAGTCAGCCCTTCGGGGATATCAGCATCCAGCGCGGAGACTTCGAGCTTATCTAAATCAACGAAGTATTTACTCTTATCGGTGCCAATGTTGTACTCGACTTCTCCTGGAGATTTAAAAGTAAAAAAACCTAAGATAACATTACCGACATCACCGATAGCTCTAGCAAAACCGAGATCTCCTGGACTAATTTGAAACCAGCGATCAATGCTTCGCATATGACTCATAGCATTACGTTTACGACCCAAAATAATCTCGCGCTTGGCATTGTGTAGCATTCCTTTAACATCGTCCAGCCGAGTAATTTGCGGATCTGTAAAGGTCGCATCGAAGCCGACAAACTTAACACCAAGCTGCTTTAACCTTCTTAGGGCCCGACCATAAAATTTGCGCGAAAACGGCCAGTCTCCAAACCGCGTTACCGACTTCTCATCGATTGCCAAAATACCAATTTGTCCGGTTGGTTTTTCTGGGCCGCGCATTTTAAACTTAAAATCAAGTATCTTACTTTCAATTTTATAAATGAGATCACTTTCAATGGAGTTAGCCATCGTCATGTAGTGGTTCCAAAGAGCCCAATAACACCCGCCAACAATGCCGCCACAAAGAACTAAAAGCGGCAGTTTGGCCCAAATATGCTTACCTACCGACTTCAACCCCACAAATTTCTTCATCTAAGCCCCATTTTATTGCCAAAATTTGCTAAACTCATCTCGGACCATTTCATCGGTTGATTCAAACCGGTCCATGAGCTAAAAGTAAGAAAATCTAGGGGATAGGGAGGTTTAGTATGCTCATCGACTTTCGAAATAAGAAAAGTAAAAAAAAGCAAAAGAAAGACACTGATCATGAAGAGTTATCGACTACTACGGAGCCTAATATTGGAAAAACCTCGACAGATCTAACCGATGATGACGAACTCAATGGTGTCGAGTTTAAGGAGTATGCTAAACGCCGAGGTCTACACACCACTGAAGTGTGGCGACTAATTAGGGATGGTCAATTGGTTGCACGAACTGAAAATGGCTTTGTCTATGTTTATGGAATTGATAAAAAATCTACGTTGGTTCCTATGAAAACAGTTAGGGACTTAGCAAAAGATGAAGACGCTATAACCCAGACTTTGACTTCCGAAGATCTCCCTCCTCTCCCAACAGACAGCGATATCGACAATTTGTCCAAAGTCCCAGCAACCGTGACAGATGAGCGCAGCCCTGAAGTAGATCATTTACTCGAAAGCCTGCAAAACCTACAGACCGAAAACAGAGAGATACTTAAATTATCTAAAGACTCGGTAAGCCAAATCACAGAAATAAGTAAAAAAGCAATCCAGGCAAAAGATGAGATAATTGATCATAAAAACAGCTTACTAGCTGATAAACAAAATACCCTAGCAACAAAAGAAGAGAAGTTAAACTCACTTCAGGAAAAAATTAGCACACAGGAACGAGAGCTTAATCGACTAAAACAAGAGAACGAAGACCTCGAAATGTTAAACCGAACCCTATCGGCTAACATTTAATACGTCGCCCTGGTGACTCGGCTGCAGACTCGTTGATAGCAATTGAAGCTTAGGTAGGTATTTTTTGCAGCTTTGCCAGCCTGACCACTCACAGTCCTCGAGCTTATAATGCGGTAAAATAGTAGTAACACCGTCCGCATAAGGAACCTCCGAAGGTGCGACTAGAGACTATCATTTTTTACCTTTTCCCAATACTTTGCTTAACATCCGTATATCAAGCAAACGGTGAAGAACTTCAAGAAAACTTTCTTCCCACCAGAGCAATGGGCATGGGAAATGCTTTTACAGCTATTGCCAACGATGAAAATGCAGCTTGGAGCAACCCTGCTGGAGTATCTCGTGCAAGAAAATACCGAACTAGAAACTTCTTCATTGGCCGCGCACCAAACATCGGGCTAGGGGTCAATAACAAAACCAAAAGTTTCTACCAAGCATACTCAGGAAGCGAGAGCAGCAGTTTAGCCGATACGGTAGCGGAGTCGGACGGACTGGACGATGACACGCCATACTATGCGAATATCCAAGCATTCCCGGTGATGCTTTATGACTACGACA
>JANQHA010000071.1 GCA_028282865.1 Oligoflexales bacterium | reverse complement strand
ATTTATGAAACATATGGCTCACAGCTTGGACGCTATACGCTGTACTCCCCAAAATATACAAAGAGTAAGCTGCTACTTTTCCCATCCGATGAACGGCATACCAACCAACTTCGCCGGCCACTTCCCGATGGGCCTATTCTTTACATTGAAGATAATATGGGAACTTCGAAAGCCCCTAATCCATTAAGAGATATCGATGAGAGGTTTTTTATTGCTTCGACATGTGATGGTAAGGAACTAAAAGAAGTCATCTCCGCCGTAGCGCCAAAAGAAGTCTACGTTTTTGGGCCTTATGCGAAGAGTTACGCAAAAGAACTTAAATCTATATGCAAAAACATCCAACCTCTATACTCAAACGACCAGCCGACATTATTTTAATCACCGCCGAAAAACTCAGGGATTTTAAACGACGGAAGAAAAACCAAATGACCGTCCGGATTAATTTCATTGAAAATAGTTCCCTTACTACTGGAAGTACTTCTAATAACCCTGATCTCATTTCCTGGTAGTGGCTCTCCGTACAAAGCCTGGACAAACACATCATCTTCGGAGACCACTATTAAGCTGATTTTGTTAAAACCTGCTTGGCCACCAACTTTACCAACTGGGGTTTTCATGTATGCTTCGAGGAGCCGTTGCCTTTGATCTGCAAAATCTGATTGTTTACCATCTGGTATCTCCATTTCATATAAAAATAACTCCTGGGACTCTTCATATAAATCCCGGGTGACTTCAACCCCCCTTTGACTCTTTTCATTTCTCTCTACAAGAGAAACCAATTCTTGTCCTTCTACGTCTAATGTATATGCCAACTTGAATGCCAGTAGGTTGGTTTCCTGTAGGTGTGTATACATCTGAGTAACATTCGGCCGATTCATTAGTAAGTAAAAAAACATAAGCTTACTAAACCCGATCTTTCTGATCCCAGACTGAACATAAAAAGTAATTGCACCATTCCGCTCCGTGTAATGCAGGTGGGTATCGGCCACCAACCTGCGAGTTTCTGTCGATCCGTCATGGACCTTGATCACTCGCTCAAAGGTCCCGCTACCTTGCGGATTAGTATCTACTACTGGGTGATCACTCAGATGAACGGAACGGCCAAAAGAAGCTTCTACATCGTATTTCTCCTGATCATAAAGTCGGTTAATTTTGTCTCTATCCATCCCCGAAAAGCGTTTCGCACATGCAAGCAACTGGTCACCAAAAAACATCAAGAAAACTACGACTGCACACCGTAAAAAAATATTCATAATTGCTAACCTTTTTTAAGTAATCACCAGGAGGGTGATTTCGTCGCAGATTATGACACTCACCGCTTAAAAACGTCTAGAGATTCTACAGTTAAGAAAAATTTACTTTTTATATCAACAATATCAGACGCTTATACCTTAGGTTATTGGCTGTTTTCTTGCAAATAAATAGGTATGTAGCCAAAACATAACATGTTTAAGAAGGACGACCCTTTGAAAAAGAAATCAGCTGAGCCAAGAGAGAGCATCACCCTGAGCGGAATGCTACCTGGAAGCGACCTACTGGCACCGCTTTGGCAAGTAATATACTACGAAGCAATTCGTTCAAATCATATCTTATTCGATGCCGCGGATTTAACTCAATTTGTCGAAGATACCGCGGCACAAAAAAAACAATATAGATCGATTAAAGATGACGGAAGTATTGAAAGGTCGTTTGTACAGTTGCTAAAATGCAGCAACCTAACGGAAACACGCAACTACATCAACCAACAACCCTTTGCTCAGCGCAAGCAAATATTCACCATGTATCTACGCTATATTGATTCATTAAAAGCAAATATTAAGCAGAGTCTCAACTAGCTACCAGCTTGGCACCCATCAGCCATGGTATAATCAAATAAACCCTTGATAGTTGCCCGGCTTCGACTTCAATTGCTGGGAATAGCAACTGAGTTGGAGTATCCCATGGCTTCCAGTAACAAAGCTAGTCTACCAAAACGGCTGTTGTCGTCATTAGGGAGGCTCAACCCTAACCAATTAAATCAACCCTTCGAGCGTGAAGTGATCTTCTTCCTGATACTTGGAATTTCAAGCTACTTTCTAGCTTCACTTTTTAGCTTCAACCCATATGACTCTACAGAATTATCATCTTCTTTCCCCGAAAAAAATCATATGAATATCGCGGGAGCACTTGGAGCAAACATAAGTGCGCATTGCATTTATTACTTTGGAATAACTTCATACTTGCTCCCTATTCCTATTTTATGGAGCTCGCTCGACTACTTGTTACATAAAGAAAAAACTTTCGCATACGCTAAACTCGTTGGTTGGATACTTGCAATTCTTGCTACCATGATCGGTTTATATTTGTACTATCCCAAAACTGCCATCAGTGGAGTGAGTTACGGAACTGCAGGTGTTTGGGGAACCTGGCTTGCAGGCCAAATCGTCTCCTCATTAGGCCTTGTAGGCAGTACCATTATAGTCGTAACAGCATTTCTATGTTCATTACTGTTAGTTATGCAACAAAGCCTGATCGAACTAGGCACCAATCAGGCAAAACGAGCACTTCATATGGCTAAGTCTTTTCTTAAAAAAGATGATTTGATTTCATCGCTGGCACAAGAGCCCTCGGTTGTAGAAACTAAATTCACTCCACTATTTACGATAAAGAAAACTCCTAGTTATTCACCTGAGAAAAATGAGTTACCAAAACGAAGCTTTACCATATTTAAAAAAGCCAAACTAAGCGATAAGCCTGCTGCGCTCGACTTTAAGGACAGGGCCTTTAACGACGACTACCAAGCACCTTCTACAACTTTGTTTAAGACATCTGAGTCCTACGGCCCATTGAGTGAAACTCAGAAGAAGGAGTTCGAAGAGACCGCTATCCTTTTGTGTAAAACATTCGAGGACTTCGGTATTAAAGGCCAAGTAGTCGCTGTGCAACCGGGTCCAGTAGTAACAGTATTTGAATTTCAACCTAATGCCGGAACCAAGATTTCAAAAATAAACGGTCTGGTAGATGACCTCGCCTTAGCGCTGCGAGTCGATTCGATCATGATGAACCCGGTTCGTGGCAAGAGCGCCATCGGGATTCAAGTACCCAATAGCCAGCGTGAAACCGTGAGACTTGGCGACATCATCCAGTCGGAAGTATTTCAAAGCTCTCCATCGCCTCTAACTCTAGCATTAGGAAAGTCTCTTTCTGGAGATCCGCTCATCGCAGATTTAGCAAAAATGCCCCACCTACTCACTGCTGGAGCGACGGGATCTGGCAAATCAGTCGCAATCAACGCACTGCTATGTAGCATCATCATGAAGTCATCACCTAAACAGGTTCGGATGATTTTAGTTGACCCTAAGATGCTTGAACTCTCGATATATGAAGGCATACCACACTTGCTCATGCCAGTGATAACCCAAGCCGAGCGTGCTTCACTAGCCCTCAAGTGGGCTACCAACGAAATGGAGCGCCGCTACAAAATGATGCAACATGCGAAAGTTCGTAATATTGCAGGTTTCAATGATTTCTGGAACCAAGCCGATGAGAAGCAAAAAGAAAAGCTACAACGTCTGTTACCAAACGAAGTATTAGAAGAACTCCCAATGATTCTTCTTGTAATCGATGAGCTCGCCGACCTTATGCTAACTGCACCAAAAGAAATTGAATCACTGATTCAGCGACTCGCCCAGAAAGCCCGTGCTAGTGGTATACATCTTGTTCTTGCGACCCAAAGGCCATCAGTCGATATCATCACCGGGGTAATCAAAGCTAACTTGCCATGCCGCTCTGCTTTCCAAGTGGTGTCAAAGCATGACAGTCGCACCATCCTTGATCAAATCGGTGCCGATAAACTGCTAGGCAACGGTGATATGCTACTGATGCAGCCGGGTAAAGGTCGTCCGCAAAGGATTCAAGGAGCTTTTGTCAGCGATGAGGAAGTTATAAACCTAGTAAACGAAGTTAAGTCGCAAAGCCAGGAAGAATACGACGACGACTTAATCGAATGGATTAATCAAGAGGAACAGAAACTATCATCGTCGGACGGCTCGAGTGAGAACCCTAATCTATTTGGTGACGATATCGACCCTAAATTTGATCTGGCGGTTGAAATTGCTGCTGCGAATCGAGGTATCAGTGCTTCCTTCCTACAAAGAAAATTAAAAATTGGTTACAACCGCGCCGCTAGGATCGTCGAGTCGATGGAAGCACAGGGAATGGTAGCTCCTGCAGAGGGAAGTAAACCAAGAGAGTGGTTAGGGCCATAGCTTAAATTCACTACAATACGATATCTCGTCGCTTCTAAACTAAAACCTCAATTGTCCGTCGCTGACAAAACAGGAGATAATCGATTGTCCGTAGCATAGATGCATTTAGTTCTGTAAAAACTAAAACAATAAAACGAGGAGACATCTATACATGGTGAAGCGAAAAACCAAATACCCATTTCCTGGATCAACAGCAAAAGCTGACGATCAACCCGCATCTGGAAAGATGTTGAAATTGGTCAAAAATGAACTCAAAGAAGAAATCGGACTCGTGAGGAGCGAACTCAAGGGGGAGATAAGTCATGTTAGAACTTCGATGCAAGGATCGATTAACTCCTTAGATACTAGATTATCTCATGTAGAGGTAGAATTAAAAGACCTGAAAGGTGAAGTACGTGAAGTGAAAAAGATCGTTCATCAAAACAGTCGAAATATCTCCGAAATAAAGATTATGGTTCACAAAACCAATCTACTAGTTGAAGAGCAAAATGCGAATAGCCAAATTGTCCTCGATGGGCTACAGGCTGTGTGGCAACGGCAGGACCGTATGGAGGGGTTGTGTTGATATCCGAGAAAATAAGTATAGTAAGAAATTACTTTCTAACAACCACAACTCCATCAATACCAGCAAAGTCATTGTCGAGAGTATAAAGAGTGCCATGCTCTATACGAGCATGAGCAAGGACGATACTGTCAGCCATAGCTAATTTATATTCCAGAGATATTTCAGCAGCCAACAAACTTGTCGAGCGATCAAGGTTTCGAACCTCATGACGACTCATATTACCAATAGCTAAAAGAGCATCATTCTCGTTAACTTTTTGAGAAATCTTTTTGAAGACCTCAAACAGAACCAGAGTAGGAACTATTTTTATTTTTACAGCATTAAAGTGCTTTTCACATTTTTTGGATAGTTGCCCATCAGTAAACATCTCAATCCAAAATGATGAATCAATCACGAAATTACTCAAATCGCTCTATCCTTTTTTTCCCGAAGATGTGCATGATCGAGCTTTCCAGCCAATTTTTTTTTGACTACTTTTAAGTCTACGACGGGAACGATATAAGCTACATTTCCTTTTGCAATTACTTCAACTTCCATACCAGGCTTGATATTTAGAGCGGACCGTACCTGTTCTGGTATTACAACTTGGTATTTTGAAGAAACTTTGACAGACATATTTTAGCCTCCAAATGTTATGTTAAACGATTTATTAATCGTTGTCAATATCGTTAAACGACCTGCAATCACCCAGAATATATCGGAAGTAGTATACTTAACTGATAAAATTTTAATTACACGAAAGATCTTTACCTAATACTATCGAGCAAAAATCATCAGGCCCAACAACTAGTCTTTGATATTCCATAACATCTGCTCTGGGATCGAAAGGCTTACGACACCATCAATTAGCACAGCATCACCGGTTCGGGTAAGTAACATATATATTAAGTAAGGCAATCAGAAACACTCGAAAACCTGAATAAGCCTAGACCCCATCAACTCCAAAGAAAATTCTTTCTGAGCCTGACTAGCCCTATGAGCCCTATCTTCAGACGGTTCCTGCGCAGCTTTCGCAATCCATTGACCTAGGAGAGCAAACCTATCATCGTCAGAGCCTAAGCCTGAGAAACTTGCGCCCATTTCTGGTTTAAAAAGAATTTCGTTTAACGAGCCCACACCTGACACAATAACGGGAGTACCGCACATAAGGAACTCTTGACCAACCCGACAGATCACTTCGGAATCCAGACTCGGGACAAACCCAAGGGTCGCTTCACTCATCATCATGGCGACATCATTAATACGACCAGTCGTTACCTTGACATCAGAGCCAAAAGCAAGCTGCTGCTGCTTAGTATATAACTCAATATCAGATGCTGTTAGGTTCTCTTCACAACCAGCAATGTGTAAAAAGGGTGGGGGAGAGTCATAGGTCCAGTTGTTGATAACCGCTTTCATCAGCTTTATAGCGTACTCGTGACCTTTAACAGGGTCTAGTCGACCAAAAATCAAAACTTCAGGACGGCTATTACTCACATCTGAAATTTTCTGATAACTATACCTCTGATCATCAATCCCCAATATAATGGAACTGACCGGTCGAGAAACCACAGCCGATAAACCATTTCTCATTCTAGCCGCAGGACAGAGCCAATGATCGATGTGAGAATCGAGGTATCGATATCGAATATAGTCCAGCATTCCAAAGGGGCCCCTTGCATGGCGCATAAACCGAATTTTCTTAGAACTTCCTAAGAACCGCCCTAAAAAAGCTTCCGGACCACCATAAAAGCAAAGGATATCTGGCTTAATCTCTTTAGCTAATTTTCTTAAATCACCGAGACTAGATAGTTTAAAGTCTTGGACCGGCTGGGTATTTAGTTTTAACTGCTGCGCTCGCTGTGAAGCCGGACTATTCAAAAGTGGCGTAAAAACACTACACCAGCCATCCTGGCGATCTACAGCAACTGCACTACTAAGCGCATACTCCGTAATTGCACTATTCCACCTGTTTGATATTAAGTGCCAAACCGTTTTTTCAGCGGTCATTTAATTCACCGACAAGGTTAGTTGTGTTCATTTCTTTTAATTTTGCATACTTGATAAACGAGTAAAAACTACTGATTAAAGCGTAGCAATAACCCGGGTATCCATCTAAAAAACCAAGGCGGATAATATACCTGTAAAGAAATTCGGTCCACGGACGAGCAGACAGCTTTAGTACTGAAGGTGCCGAAGACCTATGGAGTTGATGGCCCGCAGCAATTTTAGTCGTATATTCATTAAACTTAGTGAAATAATCACTAAGGTCATCATAACTATAGTGCCACAAATAACCCGTAGCTAAAATTTCTGTAGTCACTGAACTTTCAAAAACTAGCCGCTCATGAATCTCACCTTCAAACCTAGCGGAGCCTTTTCTAAATAATCGAATCGGATAGTCGGAGGTTTTGCCATACCTCATTTTCCTGCCAAGAAAAACTAGCGACCGACGTAGACGAAACGCCTGATTCTTGGGGTCTGATCTAACGACCCCTAAGATTGTCGATGTCATTTGGTCATCGAGGATTTCATCGGCATCTAAGCTCAAAACCCATTTGCGCTTGGCGTAGCTTAAAGCATGGTTTTTCTGTGAAGAATAATTATCAAAGGGCCGAGTATAAAACTCCGCACCAAACTCTTTACATATATCCTCGGTATTATCGGAACTTCCAGAATCTACTACAACTAACTGAATGCCTTTAGGTAAAGACTCAAAACAACGACGCAAACAAGCACCCTCGTTGAGGGTGATCATCACAACAGATAAATCAATTTGATCTATGGGAGATTCCATTAATAGTTAAAGGCAGCAGCCCAATTAACTTCCTTACCACGGTTTTCAATATTAACTATAACAGGATACCCCCGCTTAACGGTTTTGAAAACTCGTTTAAAGGATATTATTGCATGAGCACCTTTGCGCTTAGTAATCCAACCGGTAGCCACCAGCTGAGCCTTTTCGTTGAGGACATTTACCGAGTCGCCAATAACGCCTTCAGTAAGCCTGATAACACAGCGTCTTTCAGCTGCAACGCACTTCTGAATGCTTGCCGCTTGCACTGAGCCCGAAAGCATAAGCAAACTTGCTGTAATAATTCCTAATTGAGTAACTTTTAAAAACAACCTTCTCATCGCATCAACCTCGTACAACATCTACAGATCAGCAAGAACATAGAAACGGGTAAAAACCCTTTCGCAGAGACAAATGCATAATATCGGCCAAAATTAAATCAAATAATATTAAATAGTTACGACAGAAACGAGATTATCCTGCGTGTTTCTTAGACGAAGCAATGGATTTTTTGTCTAAAAAATAGACACTTATTTGTTTTTTCACTTAGTTTACGTAGCAAATTTTCAAGACGCCTCATATACTTCGCAGACAATGGAGGGAGCAGTTTTGACCAAAAAAACCATTCTTTACGATCAGCACCACAATCTTAAAGCCAAAATGATTCCATTTGGAGAATGGACTATGCCGGTTAGCTACCAGAGTGTTTTACATGAGCACCAAACTGTTCGGGCAAGTTGCGGCCTATTTGATGTGAGTCATATGGGTGAGATTGTCATTGAAGGGCCGCAGTCGTTGAAATTCCTACAGTTTATAACTATGAATAATGTGGAAAAATTGGCTATCGGCCAAGGTCAGTACACTGGGATTCTCAATGAAAATGGCGGATTTATCGACGACCTCATTTTATATAGAACCGGTGAGCTTAAATACCTAGCATGTGTTAACGCCGCAAACACCGAGAAAGATTTCGAGTGGTTTAAGCAGGTAGCATCAGACTTCGATGTTGAAGTGACCAACAGCTCCAACGAATTTGCCCAACTCGCTGTTCAGGGGCCCAACTCTCTAGATGCAGTCGAAAGTATACTTAATGAGCGAGATTACCAGCGCGTTATTGGGCTAGATTACACCCACATCACAGAGGTAGAGTTTTTTGGCTCCCATGGCTATATCGCGAGAACCGGCTATACCGGAGAGAAAGGCTTCGAGTTATACTTACCTAACAATGTAGCGGTCCAAACCTGGAGCAAGCTTTTAGAAACCAAGGAACAAACGGGAATTCATCCGGTGGGACTTGGAGCAAGAGATACCCTCCGGCTCGAGGCATGCTATCTACTTTACGGCAATGATATCAATGAGTCTGTCACCCCACTTGAAGCGAATGTTCAGTGGGCGGTGAAATATGATTGTGGCGAATTTATTGGCAAAAGTGCTTTGCAGAATCAATCTGAGCAAGGCGTCCCTAAGAAACTGTTCGCATTTCGCATGGAGTCACAGGGTATCCCCAGGTCTCAAATGGCTATTTTCGTTGACTCAAAGCAGATTGGTGTGGTCACCTCGGGCTCAGTTCTTCCCTCGGTGGGGGGAGCAGGCGGTATGGCGCTGCTCGATGCTAGCACCGATCCTGGCTCAAAAATAGAAGTTGATATAAGAGGAAAAAGAAGGATTGCAAATATTGTAAAACGACCGTTATATAGTGCAAAGGTAA
>JANQHA010000009.1 GCA_028282865.1 Oligoflexales bacterium | reverse complement strand
AGATAGGATCTCTGCCAGGGGACAGGAAGCGACCTTCTACAACGAGACTCAGATGATTATTTTGAAGGGCCGAGCTACCCTTTGGCGAGGTGGTGATGTAATCCGCGGCAAGCAGATTAGCTATAATCTGGTCTCAGGGATGATAACTGTTGATAATGTCGAAGGTGTTGTTAAACCTGAGGAGAGCAAGAAGTGAGTGAAGTAGAGGCGGCCTCTGAGCTCAGGGCTGATAACCTTGTAAAGTCATTTAAAAACAAGTCGGTCGTTAAGTCGGTCTCTTTTTCGGTAAAAACAGGATCTGTTATTGGCTTGCTAGGTCCTAATGGTGCTGGAAAAACAACCAGCTTCTATATGGTTGTTGGGTTGCTATATCCACAAACGGGGTCTGTCTATCTTAATGATGAAGATATCACTTTGATGCCGATGCATATTCGTGCAAAAAAGGGCATCAGCTATCTCCCGCAAAATATGTCTATTTTTAGGCGTCTGACTGTTGAAGATAATTTAAAAGCCATTATGGAAGTTGTTGGAGTACCTCAGCACGAACGTAAGGACCGTATTGAAGACCTTTTGACAAAATTTCAAATCACCCATATTGCAAAATCCTTAGGAGCGTCCCTTTCTGGGGGTGAACGTAGAAGGGTCGAGATTGCTAGATCGCTGATCACCCAGCCTAAATTCTTATTACTTGATGAGCCGTTCGCTGGCATTGACCCGATGACGGTCCAAGAAATTCAGGGTATTATTAGCGGCCTCAAAGACGAGGGTCTTGGAGTTCTTATTACAGATCATAATGTAAGAGAGACATTAGGCAGTTGTGATATGTCTTATATACTATCTTCAGGGCAAATTATTGCACAGGGCTTGCCCGAAGAAATATCAAATAGCCCGGTGGTTCGAAAGATCTACCTGGGGGAAAACTTCAAACTTTAGCCTACTGCTTGTAGTTTTTTAGTTGATTGAATAATTAATTGGCATGAATCTTGGTAAAGTTTTTGCAACGATCACCCTTAAGGTTTAGAATATAGTGGTGAGGCTTTTAAATCAGAGTGTGAGTAAATATGGCTTTTGAGATTAAACAGAGTTTAAAGTTAACTCAGCAATTGCTGATGACTCCACAGCTACAGCAGGCGATTAAGTTATTGCAGCTTTCTAGAGTAGAGTTAGAAGAGTTTGTCGCCCAACAGCTGTCAGAAAACCCGGTACTAGAAGAAGGCCAGACTCAAAGCAATGAGGAAAAGTCTCTTAATGAAAAAGAAAAAGAGCAAAGCGCTGGAGAGATTAACGAAAAGCGCATGGAAGAAGCTGCAAATATAGTCGATAGCTCAGGACAAGAGTCTTCTTCCGAGTTGGACTGGGAAGCCTACTCGCGCCATAAAGAGTCGGAGGCGCCTTTGCCTTCTACCCAAATGAAAAGAGATGAGGAGCTACCTAACTATGAAAATATGATTACTAAAGCTAGTAATCTAAGTGATTTTTTAATGACTCAGGTCGGCGAAGTTGATTTTAGTGATCAAGAGAAAGCCATAGCGACAAACATCGTGGGCAATATCGATGATCGAGGCTATCTACAAACAACTGTTGAGGAGATTGCTGAGGCTGGAAAGTTCAGTGTCGAGTTGGTTGATGATGTTTTAGATACCATTCAGCGAATGGATCCGCCCGGAGTGGGAGCTCGTGACCTGAAAGAATGCCTCATGAATCAACTTCGTGCTGGGCAACTTAAAAATGGTGTAGTCGAGAAAATTATTACGAGTCATTTAAAAGAGCTTGAGACCCGAAACTACCCTGCCATTGCTAAGGCGTTAAAAATACCTATCGAGAAGGTTATAGAAAATGTTCAGATTATAAGTGAACTAGAGCCTATTCCGGGGCGTCAATTTGGGGCGGATTCGGCCCAATATATTGTACCAGATGTCTATGTGTTTAAATTAGGTGATGAATGGCATGTTGGAATGAATGAAGAAGGTTTGCCGAAGCTTCAGGTTAGCGACTTATATAAAGACATTTTAGAAAAAGACGCAAAGATTAAGGGAGATGATAAGGAATATATTTCAGATAAGTTGAAATCTGCCACATGGCTTATTCGTAGTATTCAGCAGCGGCAGCGGACTATATTTCGAGTAACTGAGTGTATCGTACAGCGCCAAATGGATTTTTTTGAAAAAGGTGTTGAGCATTTAAAACCTATGATTCTTAAAGATATCGCTGAGGATATCGAGATGCATGAATCGACTATAAGCCGAGTTACAACTAATAAGTTCGTCCATACACCTAGGGGTATTTTTGAGCTTAAATATTTCTTTAATAGTTCTGTGTCTTGTCGCGATGGTGAAAACATTGCCAGTGAATCCGTTAAGAGTATGATTGCAGATATTGTTAAGTCAGAGAATGCTAAGAAACCTCATTCGGACCAGAAGATTGTTGATCTGCTGGAAGAGAAAGGTATTCAATTGGCACGGAGGACTGTAGCAAAATACCGCGAGCAAATGAATATACTACCGTCTAGTAAACGAAAGAAGTATTTCTAATTACAAGAGGATTTTATTATCTCTGCTGAGAAACCAAAACAGACTTTAGTTATAGTCAGTGGTATTTCTGGTGCAGGTAAGTCAGTAGCTATCAAGGCTCTTGAAGACCTTGGTTTTTTTTGTATCGACAATCTTCCGGTTGGGCTCCTTGAACAAACGGTAGAATTTATAAGACGTTCTGACCCTGTGAACATTGCTATTGGAATGGATATTCGAGATGATACCTTCGTTAAGGAGTTTCCTGAATTAAAAAAGATGCTAAGCAAAAAGTTAAGTGTTGATGTTCTTTTTCTGACTGCTGATCATGAAGTTGTTGTAACTCGATATAGCACGACTCGGCGTAGGCACCCTCTTCAAGAATCGAGTAATAGTTTGCTGCAAGCTCTTGCTAAGGAGCGTGAAATACTCGAGCCTATAAAGAAGGTTGCAGACGGTGCTTTTGACACTTCGTATTGGACCCCACATGCTCTAGCAAGACAGATCGAACAACGTTATGAAAAAGTAATGGCAGGTCGGAGTCTATTAGTCAGTTTTACGAGCTTCGGCTTTAAAAATGGTCCATTTAGGTCAGCTGATTGCTTGTTTGATGTTCGTTTCTTAAAAAATCCGTATTTTAATAAAGAGCTCAAAGAAAAAACCGGTGTTTCAAAAGATGTGCGAGATTATGTTTTTTCTGATAGTCGGGCCGAGGCTTTTGGTGAACATGTATTAAATTACCTCAAGTTTTCTATTCCAGAGTACTACTCTGAGGGCAAGCACTACCTTCGAGTTGGAATTGGCTGCACTGGTGGTAAACACCGGAGTGTAGCTTTGAGTGAATACCTATCTCAGTCTCTCACCGACTTAAACCTACCTCATGTGGATGTTGTTGTGACGCATAGAGATCTGTGATGTCCAAGCCAAACTCGATACCTTACCGATAATAGGGGCGTAACAATTTTGCTTCGCTTTTTATAGTACTGTGTTGACCTAGCTATTGCTATCCATTAGTGCACTACTTACTTGGCTATAATTTAAAGGAGTTTAAGTATGTGCAGTTTCATAAAGTCTTTGATGTTTTTTTTCGGGTTGATGCATTTCACTGCTATTGCTGCTGCCGATGCTAAGATAGTGCTACAGCCAGGATCAGAGATTCGACTGGAGGAAGGTAGCCTTAATCCAATAGAAGCAACGACCGTTACTTGTGAAGACACCGGCAACAAGGAAAAGAAAAAAAAGTGCATTTGTACCTACGCAGGTTACAAAAGTTATGTATTTGTTTTTGAGTTTTCTTTTCTCGACCCTATTTCAGATATTTATAGAGTCGTAACACGTTACAGTGATGATGAAGACCATGTAAAGCCGTGGCGTCAATGCAAATTAGCTCTGGAAGCTCACCCGGGTTGTGAAGAAGAAGGGTAAGCTGTATAAACTGAGACTTGAGCTTACAGATTGGTAATCAAGGTTTAAGTGATCTAGTATATGCTGGGTGGATTGAGTATGGCACTACTCTTTCGGGCTGGGGATGACGATGGTATGGCCAGTCCTTCTTGCCAAATCAAGTCTAAGCCAGTCCTTCTTGCCAAATCAAGTCTAAGTTTCTACAGGTAAGATTTAGAAGGAAGTATTCTTTACGAGATACTTCCGACAAACACCTCATACTCATCACTATCTAGCAAGCCTAGGTCGTCAAGATCTCCGTCAGTGATTTTAACTTTAACTAGCCAACCTTCATCGTATGGATCTTTGTTGAGCTCGGCTAGATTAGTTAGAATTTGATCATTTGCATCCATGATAGCGCCATTGACCGGAGTATAAAGGTCAGAGACCGTTTTTGTTGACTCTATCGTACCGATAGAATCTCCTACCTCGTATTCGTCTCCAATTTCTGGAAGTTCTATATGAACAATATCTCCAAGCTGCTCTATCGCATACTCAGTGACTCCGATGGTTACCTCACCATCCTTGTTCTCAGAAAGCCATTCGTGGTCTTTGGTGTATTTAAGCTTCTTAGGAAAGTCCATAACTATTGCTCCGCTA
>JANQHA010000638.1 GCA_028282865.1 Oligoflexales bacterium | reverse complement strand
AGCATGACATCAATATCTTTCTTAAGATCACAGCCTACAAGGAGATAGTCGCCATCGTTTAGCGAGTTCCACATAGTTTTCAAAAAAACTTCGGCGTGGGCGGCGTTGAAGTTTCCCAAGTTTGAGCCCAGAAAAAGGACAAGGTTTTTTCCTGGTTTTTCATTACCTAACCATTTCAAAGCATCGAAGTACTCGGCTACAACACCCATAATTTCGACATTGGGGAATAGACCCGAAAACTTTTCAGTCAAGCCAGCGACTGCACTTTCCGAAATATCTATAGGTATATACCGAACGGACTTCACTTTATCGATAATTCCTTCCATCAGAATCTTTGTTTTGCTACCGTCGCCAGCTCCAAGTTCAATGACGTTTAAATGATCGGTGCTAGCAACCTTCTGCGCAATCGCAGAACTATGTGTTTTAAAGATTTCAGTTTCACAATCGGTTAAGTAATAGTCCTTTGCAGACATGATTCTTTGAAACAACACACTGCCTTCGGAATCGTAAAAGTACATCGGCGAGATATACTTCTTCTCGGAAGTTAGACCCATTAGAACATCTAATTCAAAAATTTCTCGCGGGTCTTGTTTTATTTTTTCTGGCAAATCGTCTAAGCGTATATATGAAGCCATTTAATCAATATCCTTTGTTTTGAAGTTAATAGTCTTTTGCTAATCGAATTCCGGAAAATTGCCAGCGCTGATTAGGAAAGAAAAAATTTCGGTAGCTGTCACGGTAGTGTTCTGCCGGGGTGGCATAACAACCACCGCGCATGACCACCTGATTCGACATAAATTTAGCGTTATATTCTGCCAAAGCTCCTGCGGGAGCTCGGTATCCCGAATAGGGTGTGAAAGCGGAAGAGGTCCATTCCCAGAGTCCTCCGCGCAAATCCTTAAAATGGTTCGAGCCCATCCTCGACCTTAAATGATGCTCCTGGTAAAAATTTTGTTCATCAGGCTCCATGCGGTGCACCCCTGCGGCATGCTCCCACTCCTGTTCACTAGGAAGTCGGGCACCGGCCCATGATGCAAAAGCATCCGCCTCGTAATGGCTGATATGGGATACTGGTAGACTCGGGTCGAGCTCTTGCCAGCCTCCCGATAAATGGTATTCCTGCCAGCCGCCGTCAACCTTTCGCCAGTACAAAGGAGAGCAAATACTCTCAGCCTGCACCCACTCCCAGCCATCACTTAACCATAGTTTAAAGTCGCAGTAGCCTCCGTCTGCGATAAACTCTAAAAACTCAGCATTGGTGATACAGCGATCTTGCAATAAGTAATCGTTCAGATAAAACTTATGCTTCGGAGTTTCATGGTCATAGGCGAAGGTGTTCCCATGGTCAATACCAATTTCGACAAGCCCACCGCTCATTGCAATAAAGTCACTTGTCACTGGAACACGAGAATTACCTGTAACGTCCAAAGAGTCGGAGAGCACCGAATTATCATAACAAGTATTTAAATGGTTTTGAGAGAGGATATACTTAATATCCATCAGCAAAAGTTCTTGGTGCTGCTGCTCATGGTGAATGCCAATCTCAAGTAGCTTGGCCGCTCTTGAGAAGTTCTTGTCATTTTCATCAAACGCAGAGAAAAATTCGCAAACGCGATTATCCACCTGCTGCCTATATTCTAGAACCTGATTTACAGTCGGCCGGCTTAAAAAACCACGATTCTCGCGGTTTAGTCGATCACCGAAGGTTTCGTAGTATGAATTAAATATAAAAAAATACTGCGGCTCGACCACCTTGTAGTCGCTACAATAATCGTTGAGTATAAAATTTTCAAAGAACCAGGTTGTATGACCTAAATGCCATTTAGGAGGGCTAACATTAACAACTGGTTGCGGACAATAGTCCTCGATTTCTAAAGGAGAGCAAATTTGCACCGAGCGACGCCTAACGGCAACAAAGTGCTCCAATAAATGATTAACACTTGATGCCATTTGATCATTCCCATCTGAAGATTGCATTTAGTCCATCTAGACAACCATGCATCTTACAGATCGAACTACCAAAAGCTATTAATAACGCCTAGGTCGCCGATTTTCTTGGGGTCGTGCCTCACTCACGATCATTTTTCTTCCAGCTATTTCCTTACCGTTCAAGCCTTCAACTGCAGAATTTGCCGATTCTCCATCATCGTACTCCACGAATCCGAAGCCCTTACTGCGCCCACTGGCACGATCGCTTATGATAACTACCGATTCGACATTACCAAACTCAGAAAACATAGTAGATAGTTCATCTTCTTGCACTGTGTAAGGCAAATTCCCAACGTAAAGCTTTTTTTCCATGATGGTACCTTTCTTAAACCAACATTCACATCTTTCCTTCATACTCCTTCACTTTGGTTTTGGCCATCGTTTATTAGACTTTTTTGCTGTTTTAACAGTGCATTTGGACTATTTTGCAACAACTATTGGTCGGACAATAGGCGAGATTTTTCTTCGGCTAAGCGCCTAAGTTCAGAGGTCAAAACCTCTTTAGCTAGCGCGGCAAACTTTTTCTCACAGAAATCCTCGACCGCTTTTCGTACTATCACCGGAGCATCGTCTCGGATAAAAGATTCCAACTTCTGCTGGATACTATCCTGAAATTCCTTAGATAATTCTTTTTGAACTAGTTTATTAGTACTAGGCGTATTTTCGTCGATAATCCGAGTTTCTGGCAATTCATCATCGATGCTAGCAAAGGCGTATTTATTTAAATCGGGGCCATCATTACTAGCTGCCTCATCGGTTTCACTGTCATCAAAAGCCTTTATGCCCTTTCGAGAATCGTCCGTTTCTAAAGGAACGGGTGGCTTAGTAAAATCTACCTGATTGGTACTAATTGGCACCGAATCGCTAGCAATTCCTTGATTTGGCAACGGAGGGGTCTGCCCAACTCCCTGGCCAAGGCTAAGACCTCCCGACTGGATAGGAGGTGGTGGTGGTGGTGGCGGTGGTGCAACACTTTCGTGAGGAGGCGCCGTGATATCGTTACTAAGTGGAAGTGCTGCTGCTGGTGGTGGTGGAGGCGGTACGACAGTATCTTGCTGACCACCTTCATCAGTCCAATCAACTCCGAGTACTTCTGATATCACTTTTAAAATATCTTGCACTTCAAAGGGCTTCTTTAAGAAGTGTGAAAAGCCCTGCCCCTTTAAGTCGTCAACGTCAATCTTCTCATGAGAACCGACTAGCAGCACGAAAGGGACTTCCGGACACTTAGTTTGCAACGTTGGTAGCTGGTTAGACTTTGACGAAACCAACAAACCGGTATCTAAAACCACCACATCTGGTGCAGCTTTATCGGCCTCGTTGATAGCTTCTAAGAAAGATGCCGTAACTGGCACCTCCACGGGATAAGGTGAAAAAGCAATTTTAAATATTTTTTGTATTGTCGTAGAGTCATCGACTACCAGAACACGCTTATTCACAAAGGATTACTCCCTATAACCATTTTTAATGATGTATTTTATAGATTATAGCTGATAAGGCCGGGTTAGATCATCAAGAAACTTTACAACGAGAAAGATTGTTAACAATAGTCAGGCGGATGACCTCCGCCAGCTGCTGCCGAGTCTGGCTGATGGCACTGATTATAAGCGCATGGTCTTCTGCAGTGAAGTGAGCGTTTGCATCGGTATTGATCTCCCAAAAACATTTTTCCCGAAGATTCTCTAAATAAACCAATTTGCTCTCATAGAGACGTTTTAAGGTATCATCGTCGAGGCCACTCGCCGCAATAGGCCTCATAAGCTCATCCATCACTTGGCGATAAGTTTCGTAATCAGTTGATGGCGAACTACTCATATCTCTCCCATTAGTGGCTAATTTGATACAAGCTATACTTCGGATCCTAGCCCAAGGACTTTAGCGCCCGCGACTACACCTAGATAAAAACACCCCCTTTCACTGAAATCGCAATCACAAAACCTCGGATAAATAGATAAAATCATTTACTAAATAGCTGAGTTTTTGTTATTCTCTAATTTGCTTTACAATGGTGACTCGGGTAGTATGATTCCCTAGTTTGCCGGCTAACAGGAAAGGAAAAAAGACATGGGACTGCACACTGGAAAAGCATCATTGTGCCGATACCGTGTTCTTGGCCTTAAGAAGAAGACGAGTCTAGCCGAGATTGGCGATAACTTGGAGCCGTTTAAAGCAAAAAAAATACGACTTTCTGGCGGTCTTAGCCCCGAATCTTGCGGATGGGTGCGCCCAGTGGGTCTTGACCAAGAGATTCTAAGTGACTCCGATCACTGGGATCTGACAGATTGTAGGTTCGGTGAAGGGTTGATTATGCGGTGCCGAATCGAAAACAAGAAAGTCCCCGCGCGTTTATTGCAATCGGTCGTTCGCGAACGAGTTGTCAAAAAAAATGCGCGTCGCAATAAACCCATGTCCGCTAAAGAGCGGCGACAAGTTTTACAAGAAACTAAAACTGAGCTACTCGAATCAGCACTTCCCAACATTTCATACGCCGACTTATATTGGAACCTAGCTAGCGGAGAGTTGTTGTTTTTCGCTAATACAAAAAAACCTAGGGAATTATTCGAACAGCTTTTTTACAAGACGTTCTGTGAAAATTTAGGCCTATGCCTTGTAAAACTGGACCCTCCCCTTCAGGCGCTAACAAAAGAGGATTGGGACCATAAAGACCTATCGTCACCAGTCCTTTCAACCTTACTCGAAACTGTACCATCGCCATTTTATGAGCAAGTACACTAGATTTACAACTAACTCACGAGGATACATACATTGACAGATCAAGAAGAAACAAAGTCAGAAGAAACCACCCTGGATGACAGCGATGACCTCACTGCAGTTGAGATTGGCCGTAAGTTATTTTCATTAAGAGACTATACGCCGGTGCCGCTTATTGTCATTTTACTCTTTGTTGCAGAGCCCAATGTCCTTAGCTCTACCATCGGGATTTTGTTCATTGTCTGTGGGGAGCTTATTAGGATCTATAGTGTAGCATTTATTGGGTCTGTTTCCCGTACTAGAAGCAATAGCACTGGAGAGAGCGTTATTACTTCTGGGCCTTTTAAATATGTTAGAAACCCTCTCTATGTTGGTAATTTTTTGATTACGATGGGAATAGCTATATTTAGCGGAATCATTTGGTTCGCGTTATTATCTGCTGCACTATTTTGTGTTCAGTACTTCTATATTGTTAAGTATGAAGAACATAATTTGCTCGGAAAGTTTGGCGGTGAATTCAAAGATTACCTATCTCGAGTACCACCTTGGATCCCGAAAGAAAAAATTAAGCTATCTGAGCTCGACTGGCCAGATTCCTTTGGAGATGCCATCAAGAGCGAGAAGCGAACTCTTTCTGCTATCGCTATCTTAGTTTTGGCGTTGGTGTTGATTAGTATTTAAGGCCTTACATCAGTAAAAGTGGAAGTTTGAAAGAGACCGCGATTCAATACTGCGGAATTGTAAACTTGCAGTAGTAATATCGTGATAGGTATTAGCACTTGTTCAGTACGCGATTCGCATCCACCAATAAGCACTTACTTTAGTAGACTGGAACAATACCAAAATCTCTCTGGGTAACTCATAAAGCTAGAAACCTCCCATATTCAACACTAGCTGGGCTAGCACTTTCGGTAATAGAATCGTCCTATATTGATAAAATCAGGTATTTATAGCATTTTTATTAAATTTTATTGACTTTCTATTAAATGTGTATGATATCCATATTTTTATATAACTTTTACGAGGTTTTAAATATATGGTTACCAAAGTTTTGCTTTCCATGTTCCTGTTTGCTACGCACACGGCCGTCGCCAAGGACAGCCCCCTGCTATATTCACCAAATACTCTCGGTAGCGATTTAAAAAATTTCTCTAAATTAGTTTATCCGGATAGAAGATCAACTTTTATTGGCTTATCAAGTGCCTACGAAGGAAATAGTAATAGCCCGACTGTATACTTTATCACTCTTAATGTTACTAAAAACCTAATGGAAAACGTCGGTTCCCAGTATGCTAATGAGCAGGTTAAAACGCTAAAACCTATTATAGAGCACTTAGAAAAACCTGATTATCACAACTTGGATGATGCTGAAAAGCGGACAGCATCAAGTTTCTTAGTAGAGCTACTACTTGCCTTGCACCGATCTTCGGTAGAGTTCAATGATCTAAGTTCGAATGAACCACTACTGTTGACCATTGATCCTAATCGGTTATCTATAATGTCTTCTAATATTTTGTTGGATCATTTGAGAAGCCTTATCGACCATAAATATACCTTAGCGAATGGCATACATACGAGAGAGTGGGCCTACATCTCACCAGCGGACGTGAAGCTGCTTGATTCGAATGGTAAGCCAACCCGATACAAGCTTTTCATGGACTGTATTTTTAATCAAATTCACTTTGTAGGAAATTCCTTAGTCCAACTTATACCGTAAATTCATCTTGCGTTACACTTTATAGGTTCGAAGGGTGAATAGTTACGCTTCCCTGGACCGAGAACACAGCATGAATTTCAAAACACGATCAGTTACTAAACCTGGTCTAACATACCACTCAAATAACCACTCAGCCTCGGAATCAAATCCGGTTTGAGCTTTAACTGCCGGTAGGAAATCCCTGAAAGATCAAAGATCTTTTTAGAAACTCTAATTTCTGGGGTATCACGGTATTTATCCGACAAGTAAATAATCTCCGAAACTCGTTGTGATGCGATTAACTTTGCACACTCGTTACACGGAAACAAAGTTACGTATACCCGAGTCGATTCAAGTGATTTAACCGAGTGTGATATAGCGTTCGCTTCTGCGTGCATCACATAACCATACTTTTGAAACTCCATCGATACACTTCGATCATTTCCCCATGGAATTTTCGATTCGTCGACACCAGCGATAGCGCCGTTATATCCCATCGTCACCTGATGGTTATGCTTATCAACAAAAACACAACCCACTTTAGTGTTAGGATCTTTGCTTTTAAAACTAGCGAGCATGGCCTCAAGCATAAAATACTCATCCCAGCTAACCTGGCTCGATACATCTATATAGTTTATCTGTCCTTCTTTCGGAACGTAGGTATCCATCTCAGCCCTCAAACTTATCAACTATCAAGGTCAAATACTCTTCAGAATTAGCTCGAAACTGTTGGGTGGTGTATCCATCATCAAACCACTCTCGCATAGGATCGCGCTCGCCCTCCTTTGCCATAGCAACCAGGTCGGTGTAGGTTCCAGTGAGTTCCACTAAACGCTCGATAACACCTTTTGACTGCGGGGAGCTTGGGGGATAGTTTTCCCTAAGAAATCTCAAAATAAAATATAACAGAACCGGATCTCGTTCCTTTGCAATGTTATAAGCATCGGCGGCATCCAAAGTGCCGTTCTCTAGCCCCGATAGCAACCGAAGTGACTCGCTGTGTTCATCTAAAGAGCCCATTTTTACCTTCTCCTAGTTCAATCCATGAGGCCTAATCTTCCACTTTTCTCAAAGTGGTCGCTAATCCGCTTTCATTATGAAAAACGTCTACTCTATAGGCCATATCATCGCCTTCTTTAGCATGCTTAGGAAGCTCTTTTATATCAACCGAATATTCCGTCCCAAACTCATCTCTGACCCGGGCAAACCCACTCCCAGGGGGCGGCATTCCAGCTATTTTTCCGATCGGCATAGGTCATTCCTCCTATTTAGCTGGTCGGAGTTTCTTAAAGGATAATTAGTTAAATCACAAAAATTGATACTATTATTCAATATAATTAGATAGTTACACATAATCCAGAGATAGTTTTAGATCATTGGCATTTAAAGTTTGCTATTAATAAAAACACAGCTATACTTCATGCCAAACTTAACTGGCTAGTTAGCCAAAAAAAATTATAGGCCCATCGAAAAGAATGTTATTGCGCACTCTTTATATACTGTCGTTGCTATGTTTACTCTTAGCTGACTTGAGCAGCCTGTCTGCGTCAACCCTAAAGTCCGAGGGCTCTAAACGACATTTTATTGTCGATGACCCAACAACTCCTGAAGATAAAGATGCCGAGGTAGAAGTAACTGAGGTAGTAGTTGATAGCGACGAAAGCTTTGCAGATACTACCGTGCAGCTCACTGAAGGCAACGAAGATATCGTATTCGTAAACCTCACCAGCGACCCTACAATTGACGATACGACTGTTAAGCCAGATGTTATAGATCACAATAGAGCCGCTTCACTAAAAGACGTTCTTAATGTCTCATCAGAAAACCTCAAGCTGACTTTCATCCGTGCCTCCTTTGTCGGGGGGATGGTTTTCACCGCAGTTTTTGCTGCGACGGTTGATCAGAGTAAAGCGATGCACTCGATGCTTGTACCTTCAATTGTTACAGCTTGGCTAGCTCTCGCTAACCCCGGGTACCGAGAATGGTTGGTTGGTGAGGGCCTATCTCCGTTTATGGGGAGATTACCAATCCCTGGTTTAAAGCACATTCCAATACCTTACGTGTTAGATCCAACAAAAAAGAAAACTCCTAAGATAGCAAGTATGCGAATGCAGATAGGAAAGATGGCCGGGTTTCTTGCGGTATATCTTAGCCTTCTTCATCTTTCAGATAAGGTATATGAGCATGGACTTAATAGCATCGCATACCTAACAGATTTTAGTAAATTTTATTCACTCAGTGATCTGAAGCGAATTTTCGCTAGCGTTATGGAATCGCTGCCTGGAGAGTTGATCTTTCTAAGCTTAAATGGCCAGCTCTTTAGAAAATCACTAGATGCCAACCCGACCAAAGAAAATTTGAAACGATTAGAAAAATGGTCGGCACGTGCATCTACCGTAGTTTCAATGTTTTTAACCGCAGGACAAGTGGCTTCAGTAGTTTCCGATAGTGCATTGGTTACCATCGGTAATTACCAGCTGAATGAGGGCTCAATGATCCTACATGCAGCCTCGACTCTTGGAGCTGGATTTTACTTCTTAAAGCTGACTAAACCGGGACAAAAGTTAGTATCGGCATTTAAAAGTGGATGCCAAACGGTATTTGGAACCAGCGGATCAAGACCGTTTATCATTCCATAAAAAAGCCTCATCAACGACGCATCGAATAGGCCCCATACTCTCTCTGAGAGGAGAGCTTGGAAGTTCGGACCAAAAACGATAAAAATTTGACCATTGGTACGGGTTGCTTGAAACAACCCTTTCAAGCTCCTTAGCATAACCTAATAGCCAACGATAAATTTGATGCGACCTGTTCGCATCTGGACGATAACTAAGTTCGCAAGGCTGAGTTGCTCGAAATTCATAACGCCAAACGGACTTTTTAACCCCAAATGCAAACACTATGTTCGCACCGGTAGAGGCTGCCAAACGAAAAGGGGTTGTATCAAATGCAGCTAGCTTGCCCAAAAAAGGCACCAGTTCAAATTGATTGGTCATCGGTCGATCTGTCATAAGGCAAACACTCTTACCCTGCTGCAGAAACTGCCGATATTGAAGCACCGAGTGTCCCTCTTCAGCACCTATGATATCAATGATCTGCTTAGAAGCGTCGCGGTCACCGGCAATACTCTCGAAAGACGAACCCTCGCGAGCCAAGTACGCTGCTTTCACTAGCTGGTCACCCCAACCACCAATCATCATTTTTTCTGCAGCAATTTCAAGGGCACCAAAATGAGCACCAACTACCACCCTGCCAAATTCGCCCTGAGTTCCCGATGAAAAACAATTTGGTGAGCCATCACTAACGCAATCAAAAGCCAGGTCTTTACGACCAGCTTGATACAAACGATCCAGCAACAAGGTGGCAAAAGTGTAAAAATGCTTTAGCACCTTAAGCTGCCTAAGAAAAAAACCGGTCTCAGGATCCAAAACCTTAAAGTACTCATTAGAAGCCTTGCGGCCCGAAGGAGCAAAAAAATAAAAGTAAGGCACGATTCCAATCAACATCATATAACTGGGCACAAGGCCAATATTCCAGGACACTAGCCGAAGAAAATGATTGCCAAATTTACCTCCGCGCATCTTGCCCGACCACGGCTTTTTTTTACGGGCAAATAACCCACTTAGAGAATTCTTCGTATGAAATACTAAACTAAGGCAGACAAGGACCGTATTCAAAAGTGAGATGCGAACATTGTCCCATAACTTGTCAAAATGAGATACGCGCTCATCCGCAGGCG
>JANQHA010000403.1 GCA_028282865.1 Oligoflexales bacterium | reverse complement strand
CAAAGAATAAGGGTGCAGAGAATCTATATTTTGAAGGTACCGGCTTGTTAGCTCGTTCTATAGAAATTAAGGTTAACCCAATTGAAATTCAATCAATCAGCATTGTCATTAATGGCAAAGAAGAAAAAATCGGAACGATTCTCCCGGAGAAAGAGCACTTGCGTACTTTGAAATCTCCATCAGCAATTACCAAAGAAATCAATCAAATGATCGATAAAGCGTTAGCTAAGTAAGCTTCCTATCAACAGTAAATGCGGTACCGATTTTGGTGCCGCTTTTTTAGTTTAATGAATACGGCAGATTTCTCGGTAAGTTGAATCGAATGAAACTATAGAATAGCTCGATATAGCACCTCTCCCGTCATCCCTGTAAAGGTTAAGTCTAGGTTCCTACACCTAAGGTTTGGGCAGTATTTTTAACTCTTTTACAGTTTTCTTAAGCCAATCTATTGTCTCATTATATGTTTGTTGTCTTAGTTTAAAGTCTTTCGTTATAAACGTTTGAAACTTTTTCGCTGAATCATTTGATAGCAAGCCGTTTGGTGCTAGCAGCTCGTAGGAACTAATCAATTTTTTAGTTGTAGCATAGTTTAACTGGAACATCGTCGTCCATTTCTTAAAATTGGAATGGTAGTAGTTGATGCAAAGATTCTTATCATACTCTTCTCTGGTGGCTCCACCTTCTTGATAAAACCGATCACCATATTCATACATCAATCTGGTGATATCCATTTCTTCCCCCGCGGATAAATCATAATTTATCATTTCAAATAGCAATGCATCTACTTGGATATCAAAGTATTTGGAGGCCACTATTTTTACTCTCATCTTAGCTTTTTCATCAGACTTTAGCTTTGCTTCACGGAGTGTCTTGTCGTAGTTTTCTTTAGCATCTTTAGCTTTCTTTTGATAATCCTTAGCGAGTTGAAAAGCACTGGTTCGGTAGGACATTTTTGACCCTGCAGACATTTTGCGCTGCGGCGACCGACTTATTAGAAAATGGATAAACTCGTGGGTAATCATGTTTTTATCAATATTCTTATGCAGGATCATCAGGTCGTATTCAATATAAGGTCGGTTTCTGGCTGATATTGCCTGGGAATCGTCGTACTCATAGGCCTTCATAAACACAGCCTCTGAATCTACCTTATCGCCTTTTCGTAGCGCTAGATAAAATTTCATCGCTTCAGAATCCTCGGCGATATTATATTTTAATATATTGGGATAGGTGGCTTTCGGGTATTGGTCCGAGTAGTCAATAATCATAACCTTTATTTTATATTTAGATCTTAGAGTGTTAATGAGCTCACCAATTGGAAGCTTAACTATATCATCGATCTCTCTGAGGTTAATCTTTACTCCTGTAATCGGTAGTATAACTTCTTCACTGTTTTTGGCTAATAGATCACTCTTAGGTTCCCGGTAGCGGCAGGAGACCGCTGTTAAGGTGATCAACATAATTACGAGGTTTCTTAAACTTGACATCTTATGGTTCCCTGTTTGTATTATCTTTGGCATTCTAAGATGGCTACCAACAGAGTAGCTTTGTGCTATTATAGCTCATATTGTGCTCGTATTCCCATATTTAAAGGTAACTTTTGCAACCTCAACTCCCAGACCCCCCTTTAATTGATTGGAGCTCTTTAGAGTTACCAGATGCCTGGCCAGATAGGTTCCGGTTTTATCACCCGCTTGACTTGATCCGAGTGGCTGCTTTAATCTTTGGGACTCGGAGACCAGTCGAGTTGCCAGCGGATCTGAGGTTTTCGACCCCACCACCACCATACTTGCTTCAAGAGTTTCATAATATTCCTAACGGTAACTATTCACGTAATTTGGTCTCTGGTTATGCCAAAGGTTTTGATATTGCGATGCTAGGTACTATGAAGCCACTGCGCAGCCAAATCGCAGAGTCACTTTTGCCGAGTAAAGTTGTGTTGGACGTCGGTTGTGGTAGTGGGGGGCTTGCTCGTACTTTGCTAGACTCGGGAGTTGATGAAGTTTGGGGGCTTGACCCTTCGCCGTACTTGTTAAAGATTGCCGCGGAAAAAAAACCTCACGGAAAATTTATCCAAGGTTTGGCTGAAAAAACTGGATTTTCTGATCAGCGCTTTGATGGCATCGGAGCTTGTTATCTTTTTCATGAACTACCTAGTGATATTGCAGATCAGTGTTTAACTGAGTTCTACCGAATCTTACGACCCGGTGGAAGGTTGGTGATTGGTGAACCTTCTCCGTTACAAATATTCGAGTATAACCCTATCAAACTTTTTCGTTATGGTGGTTTGAGGGCTTATTATTTTAAGATGTTAGCGCGGTTTGTGTATGAACCTTATGTTTTGGATTGGCATAAAAACGATATTAAGAGTTGGTTGCATGAGCATGGGTTTGAGTTGATTTCGGATGAAAGCTCTATTCCGCATCGGGTGATAGCAGCTGTTAAATGTTCCTAGAGTTTAATTACATTGACTTTGACGCAGATAGCTCATTTATGCAGCTTCTTCAGCTGCTAAGGTATCGATGTAGCTTAGTACCCTACAAACATTTTCTAAAGTCGGATTCGATTCAGGCTCGCTCATGCGGTAAAGCGTACTTTTCGAGAGTCCAGTGCGTTTTGTTATCTCTAAGTAATCAACTTTGTCTAGAAGAATTGAAATGCACCCTTTAAACGTGTCATAATCTGCTTCAAAAAGAGCCTCAGTAATCGCCTCTTTTAAACCGCCCATGGATACATCTGTTCCAGGCTTGTATCTTTGAGCTCTGGGTCTCCCTTTCGAGGATTTTGCGGGCTTTTTCGATATCTTTTTTTTTGTCCATTTTTATTTCCTCCCGCTAATATCAGAGTCAAACTGTTTCCAGTAGTCAATGAGTAGTAGACTCACCGACCATTTTTCCATCTTAATTCCAGCAACCCTGATCCAAGTGATTTATAGTCACCGAAGTAGCTATGAGCTTCAATACTTTTAAGCCTTGCATCCTATATTATAAGACCGAACGGCTATCTTGACGCTTATTAGATTCTATACGATCGTTGATCCATGTTTTTATAATAGCTTGCCTAGGGATTCCAAGTCTTGCTGATTCCTCATCGAGAATCTTTATCATCCATATGGGAAAATCAACATTCACTTTCTTTGCAGTAGTTTCAAGGTCAAACTCGCTCAGGATTTCTTCGCCAGAATCGAAGCGTCTACCAAATTCTTTTGCCGACATTTTTTTCTTCTTAACTATTTTTTTCATAAAGTCTAACCTCGTCTTTTCTAGAACGGCGACAGCTTATGATCCTAATTCTCACTCCCCGATAAGTAATTATTGCTGTCCAATGAACCCCGCTTATCACACCAATGGCTAGGAATCGATATTCTGGTATACTGCTCTCTCGATGAACGGGCAATGGGCCAATTTGAATTGGGTCGCTCAGCCATATTTTTTCCGCAGTCGTGAAATCGATACCATGTTTGCACTTATTTTTGTAACTCTTGTCATTATCCCACTCAAAAATCATTTGATACCCGTGATATACCCTAAAGGTATATATTTGAAAACTATTAATCTTGAGTAGTTTCTACTTTGTGACACACAATTAGGGGAAGAGACATTTCTGTTGGTATCAGATTGTCAGCGGCTGACATTAAAAAAGCGAGGTGAAAAACCTCGCTAAGTAAACTCTTGATATTCAGCTAGCTGATGAGGGGGTCAGATAATCGACCCTGAAAGCTTCGCATAGCGCACCTTCTGATCGCCTTCAATTTTATAACCAATGCGAGTTGGCTGCTTTTTCTTCGGGTCTAGTAGCGCGACGTTACTAACATGAACAGACATAGCCTTATCTTGGATACCGCCTTCTTGCTCTGCCATGCTTGGTTTAGTGTGCCGTTTATAGATATTCAGACCTGAGATATATATGCGATTCTTTTTTAGATCCACTTTATCGATCTTACCGCTTTGGCCCTTATCTCGGCCGGTGGTGATAATAACTTCGTCACCTTTTTTGAGTCGACATTTGGTCTGGTATTTGGTTGGTTGTTTCATTGCTATATTCCTAAAAGTCGCTATTTTATCTAGTCAAGTCAGTCGCGTGTAACTCGCCGAACAGTGTTTGTACGGGATAAATGCGGTTAGGTCAAGCGTGAGCTTGCGGATTGACGACTTATTTAATAAAACTAAGTATAGGGTTTTTCCATTCATCACGGGCACTTAAACAATTCTTAGGATACTGGAAACTCACCTTTTAAAATGCTCAAGGAGGTGCAGGTGTTTGAATTTATTGTGAAAAGTATTACTGGTATACTACTGTGGAGCAGCCTGGTATCGGCGCAATCTCTTTTTGAAACTAAAAAGCCTTTAAATACCGATATACACCCTTCAGACGTTATACATTGGCAGCCAGTCGGGGGGCAGTTATTTTCTGATGGGGCCATCGAACTTGGGATTCGACTGTTTACTGAGCAAGGGTTCACCCTTTATACCGATAAAGTTAGCTTCGAGTTGCCGCCAGGTTATAAGATCAAAAAAATAGTCGCGCCTCCTGTGACCAGGCAACACGATCCGGTGACTGCTTCTGAAGTCGATGTTTATTCAGGAGGAGACTTTAAGCTATTAATAACCGGTGTTGAAAAGTGGCAGGGAGATAAGTTCCCGGTCACAGTAAAATCTCTCGGCTGTACGACTTCTATTTGTTTGTTCCCCTTTTCAGTACCTTTAGAGGTCCCGGTTTACAAGAGCTCTAATAGCTCTAGTGAGTTCGATTTAGCTGCTGCGCAGAGCTCCACGACAGTGGTCGAGGAGGAGTCATGGGACGTGCAATTAGCCGATCAGCTGAAAACCGGAAAGATGGCTACTTGGCTATTATTTGTTATAGTCTTCCTAGGTGGTCTACTTACAAACCTGACCCCTTGTGTCGCACCAATGATTCCGATCACTGTAAGGCTGCTCGGTAACCAAAATTTTTCTCCTTTCTTGAACTCATCGCTTTATGCACTTGGCATTATGGTGACCTATACGGGGCTGGGCAGTATCGCGGTATTTAGTGGCTCCGCATTTGGTACTTTTATGTCTTCGGTGCCATTAAACATTGCTTTCGCTGTCGTTATGGCGGCATTAGGGCTATCGATGCTTGGTTTCGGTAACCTTAGCTTCTTACAAAACTTTGGTTCTCGTATTGGGGCTGGAAAGCCGTCAGCCAAGAATACCATTTTAATGGGGGCTGGTGCTGGTTTGGTTGCAGCGCCTTGTACCGGGCCGGTGCTAGGTGCTTTATTAACTTATACCGCTGGGCAGCAAAGTTCGGCACAAGGCGTTTTACTAATGGCTTTGTACAGCTTTGGCTTTGCTTTTCCATATGTCTTATTAGGTAGCGCCGCCGCTAAAGCATCCACCATGAAGGTGTCACCAAAGGTTCAAGTAAGCATCAAGTTAATTTTTGCTAGCGTGATGTTTGGTCTAAGTTTTTATTATTTGCGAGTTCCAGCATACGAGCTCCTACAAATTTTAAAACCTTATTGGGGCGTCGTTAGTGCATGGCTGCTTCCGACGGGGGTTACTTTGGTCGCCCTTTGTCTGCTACTACCAAGGCTGCAGCATTCGAGGGTGGCGATGGTCGTTCCTTCTTTTGTCCTTGGGGTCGGGCTATTCACTGGGTCTCAATGGTTAACTTCTTCGGGGCCCAATAAGTCTGAGCTCAAATGGTATAAAAGTTTAGAATTAGGATTTGCTGCGGCAAACGAAGCTAATAAGCCAATTTTGATTGACCATTGGGCGGAGTGGTGTGAAGCCTGCAAGAAGATGGATGTTACCACCTTTGTCGATCCTCGCATTGTACGGGAACTTAAAGAAAACTGGGTGTTGATTAAACTCGATTTGACCAAAGGTACCGATGAGGATGAGGACCATATGGATAAATACGGTATCAGTGGATTACCAACGCTGGTTTTACTGAATAGTGAGGCGTTGCAATTGAGCCAGCAAAATATCACCGGATATATCAGCGGTGGTGGTTTATTAAAGAAGCTTCGGACTTATAAACAGCAAGGGCATTGATGAGGCACCAATTACTATACGTTTGCTCAGAAGATCAACTTTCTGAAGTTGATGCAGCTCTTACGCGAATGTATGCGGTATCGGTCGAGTCGGGACCGGCAGTAGTGAAAAGTTATCAGATTAGTCACTCCCTTATTGGCGATACGGTTTT
>JANQHA010000564.1 GCA_028282865.1 Oligoflexales bacterium | reverse complement strand
GCATCGGCTGCAGCCAAAGAACTAAGCTCACTTCGATAAAGAGGAGAGCACCTCAGAAATTGCTCCAGATTATCCCACGGACCTCCGTTCCTAGCTCTCAACATCAGCACTTTCTGCGCAGCAGCTTCTCCGAAAGCAGACACCCGATCAAAGCCCAAACGGATAGCATGCTCCTCGCTATCACCCAACGGCTCTAAAGTAGCTTGCCACTCGGATTTGTTAATACAAACCGGAAGCACTGTGACCCCATGGCGGATCGCATCTTGTAGCAAGGAGTTTATCGAATAAAAGCCCATTGGCTGAGAGTTAAGTAATGCGGTAGTAAAAGCTGCAGGGTAATGACATTTAAGATAAGAAGACGCATAAGCCAACAATGCAAACGATGCTGAATGAGACTCTGGGAATCCATACTCTGAAAATCCCTTCATCTGTCCTACCAGTTGATTGATAAGCTCTTCAGAGATTTTCCTCTTTTTCATGCCAGAAACCAACTTAGTAATCCAAGGTGTTAAATCTCCTTTAATCTGCCAACTTCCCATATACCGACGAAACTCGTCGGCTTCACCAGTAGTATAATCTCCCACCTCTACAGCAATACGCATCACTTGCTCTTGGAATATCGGAACACCCAAGGTTCTTTCTAAAACCTTCTGTAGTTTTGGGTGTGCGTAAGTGATGGGTTCACGTTTATGACGTCGGTTCAGAAATGGGTGAATCAAGCCACCTTGAATTGGTCCGGGTCTAATGATTGCAATTTCAATAACCAAATCATAAAAACAATCTGGCCTCAACCTAGGAAGCATCGACATCTGTGCTCGAGATTCAATCTGAAAGACACCCACAGTATCTGCACGTTGAATCATAGCGTATGTTGCAGGGTCTTCTTTAGGCATAGTATTTAACGTCATAGAAATACCGCGGTGATTATCAAGAAGTTCAAAGCACTTCCTAATTGCCGTAAGCATTCCCAAAGCTAGGATATCGAATTTAAAGAAACCCAAAGCTTCGATATCTTCCTTACACCACTGCACCACACTACGCCCATCCATAGTCGCCGGCTCTTGAGGCACCAACCAATGAATCGGCTTATCAGAGATCATAAATCCCCCACTATGAATACCCAGATGACGAGGGAAAGACTTTAAACTCTGAGAAAACTGAGCCCACAACTTCACTTGATGACTACTTAAGACACTTTGAGATTTATTTTTAGTTTTAATCAGATCCGACAATTCCACTCTCCTAAATCGTCTTTCTGAAAGCACTTTAGAAGTCGCAGAAATAATCCGATCAGGTACTCCCAAAGCTTTACCCACTGACCTCATGGCACCTTTGCTACGGTAAGTGATGACATTAGCTACCATTGCTGCTCGCTTGCGACCATAGCGATTATAAATATACTGAATCACCTCTTCTCGGCGTTCATGCTCGAAGTCGACGTCAATATCAGGTGGATCACCCCTCTCAACACTCAAAAATCTTTCAAAAAGAAGATCGATCATATCAGGGCTTACAGAAGTAACTCCTAACAAGAAACAAATCACCGAATTAGCTGCTGACCCTCTACCCTGGCACAGAATATCTTGTGACCTCGCCCAATGAACGATATCCCAAATAGTTAAGAAGTAGTCGGCAAACTGAAGCTGCTTAACTAGTTTCAACTCTTTCCTTAATAAATCACTGATTCGATCTTTAGAGTCTCCACTATGATTAGTATTCAAAGATTTTCGGCAAAGAAACTCTAAATAAGACTGGGCATCATAAGGCTCTGGTATCATCTCTTTTGGATATTTATAACGAAGCTCAGACAAGTCAAAACAGCACGAATCTGCAAGATTCTTGGAGTTTAACAATGCTTCTTCATAAAAAGAAAACCCTCGATACAAAAAATCGATGTCGTGTAATGAACGCATACTACGCTCACCATTGACAAACATATGCTTAACCGACTCTTCGACAGTTTGATTGAGGCGGATAGCTTGTAACAGGTCACAAAGTCCCTTCCTATTTCTATGGTGAAAATATAAATCCTGGCTCAAAAGCAGTGGAATAGAAAGTTTTCTAGCTATCTGTACCGATGGTTCGATAAAACAATCTTCGCTTTGGTTCAGAAACCTACCAACCGTGAGATAGCAACGGCCATTAAAGTGCTGTTTTAATTTTTCGATACGGTTCGAAAGTTCTTCTGAACACTGTTTCCTGATAAGGCCACGCATTGGAAAAATAGCCACAAGATCATCAACATTTGCAGACAAAATATGATCAACAGAAACAAAAGCATGACGTTTTCCTCCTAAATCATGACTTAAACTTAGTAGCTGACATAGATGGTAATACCCTTGTAAACTTTGAGCTATAAGCACCAAGGTGTCCTGCTGTAGCAGCGGCATAGCGTGGTCTTGACTCAAGTGAATTTCGGCGCCGTAATACAGCTGCAACCCTTGGGGTTTATCGCAACTTCTTAAGACTTTAAGTGCACGGTAGGCTCTTGCTATTCCATAAACTCCATCATAGTCTGTGATAGCAAGCCCTGAATAGCCTAAATGTTCTGCATGTTCGACTAGCTCATGGGGATGAGAAGCTCCTATCAAAAAACTAAAATTTGTATGGCACAGCCACTCATTCCAACCGTACTTCTCAAGCAAAGAGACCATGAGCTCGCCATTGATCAGACTTCCCCCGGCAGACCCACAGCAGCCTTTTGTCATCATCTAAATATTGATAATAGTCATTGGTAAAACTTTTATTATCTAGGTCGGCTGATTCGGGCTCTTGCCACCAGTGGTTCATAGTTCTTTCTCCGAACCTCAACGACTTGCATTGATCTTCGGTGATAGAAAGCGGTTTAAGATCACGGTATAGAAATAAAGGCCTGCTACTCGCAAGAGAGTTAAGAGCCCGTGCATGCTCTAATTCAATATTTTTCGAGCTATCATAAGCAGAGAATGATGTTTCTACCGACCAGTCATCTTTGATTTGGTAACGATGAAGCTGCGATGGCAAGCGGTTCTCTAATTGACTTAGAGCTTCTTCCTCATAGAGGTGGTCATTAAACATCTCTATTGCTTGAGGTGGAGTGAATAGCCACTCTTTTATGCTAAGTTTCCAAGCCACAATGGATATATTGCCATCTCCAGTATTCTCCTGGTAGCGCTGAGACTCTTTTTTCATAGTTCGCTCAAAATTGTAGTAGGCCTGGAGCAGTGCCGTCTCATGGGAGTGTGTCTCACTATGAAGGGAATGAGGGCGGCGAAATTGGATGGATACCCGAAGGTGGCAGGCATCTTGGAGGGTTAGACACCACTCCAGGCTAACTATACGATGATCAGCTGAATACACATCCAACTGACAAAGTTTATCCAAGTCCTCTCTTAAAAAACCTTCCAAGTGCTGCCATTCATCGATAGCATGGTCTAAGGTGCGAAGCACAACCATCTCTGGAACCAAATGAAAAGATTTCCAAGGACAAAAAATAACAGGAGCTTCCGAACCCGGGTACATCTGCTCCCAAATTTGTTTAACCATACTTCCGTAGCGCCTTCTAATAGCATACGAACCAACACTTTGGAATTCCCAAGGGGTTTTAATCCCCAGTTGATTCACAGCTCGCCTCATTTGTTCTAGGTGATTAGCAAAAGGCTTGAGCTTGAATCCTTTGAATTTTAAGGATTCAAAGTGCTGCGCACCACTGAGAGCTACCGAAAAAAAGGCAGACCACGAAACACTCTGATATATTTTGGCCCCCCATTCTTGCTCTTTGGCCACCAAACCTTGTAAGGCCCTTTCCTGCATAAAATTAAGGGTCAGAAGAGCCTGCCACGGGTTTTGAGCCAACGCTGCTCGGTACTGATTTCCAAAAGTTTTTTCTAGCATCATCTTGTAGAGGTCTTCCAGACAGCACCCCGAATCCCAAGAACGAGATTGCCAATAAGACTGACAAATTGCTAAATCAATCAACCAAATGCCCTCGCTCCACTTCATCACCTTTGGAGAGAAAAGCAATATTTTTTGCATGTCATCACTAATCAGCTCTACTTCTAACGCAAGAAACATACTCACACCTCCTTTAGTTGAAACTTTAGATGTTTTGACGGCATTCCTTTCACGACATTTAAATCATAGAAATTTTTTTGATGAGCAAGTCGGCAGCAGTTCAATCGAATCTTTGCCCAGACATTACCGTACTTCTCACTTAGAAAATAAGGACGCACCAAAATAATAACCTGTTGGTTCTCACGGGCTCGCTGAGCTAAAAAAGCGTATTCTTCTTTGGTTAAAGCGTGAGGCATGTCAATCACGATCACCCTAAAAAAAGAACTCAACAATGCCGGCTTCAGGTCTTGAATAGGTTTAAGAGCATAGCTAAAACACACTCTCTCTAAGCAGACTCCTCGCGCTTTCCAGGCTGGTGGGTAAACTTTAAAATCTGAATATCCACAAACCCAAAGACTCCAGATAAGGGATGAGCCTTGATTCGACGGAGAGGTTAAGTAACGCAAGATGACCTCACGCCCCCCTCTACCCAATGGTGCTCCCCACTCAGAAATACTGCCAACAGGCAGCCCTCCTTTGAGAAATCGGTTTAGCTCACCAATGGTAGAGGCCAGGTATTTTTTTTCCCTGACCTCACTACCACCAGCGATCCGAATATCAGAATTCTGTGTTAGAATAGACTTTGTTGTTTCGTTAAGTGGCAAAGCAACCCTCTC
>JANQHA010000479.1 GCA_028282865.1 Oligoflexales bacterium | reverse complement strand
CCAAAACCGCTCAGGTATCCAAGGCTGTCTAAAACACTTTCCTGGGCAAGGGCATGCAAAAGTAGATACTCATAAAGATCACTGTATAATTAATTTAGATCAAGAGACCTTACTAAGCCGCGAAATACAGCCCTTTACAAAGTTAGCAAAAAGCAGCGACATGGTCATGTTATCTCACTGCATCTATCCAGCCTTTTGCGACAAACCTGCGAGCAGCTCCAAGAAAATTATCGAAAAGGTTCTCAAGGAGCATGTTGGATTTGAGGGTGTTGTAGCGAGTGATGATATGATGATGGGCGCTGTGCCGCAAGACGAAGAAGAATGGGCCAATGCACTGGTCGAATCACTGGTGGCAGGGGTAGATTTATTGCTCGTATGCCGTGGTATCGATCGAGCGAAGCTAGCGTGCGAAAGAATCGATCAAGAAAGCAAAAAAAGCTCAGCAGTCAGGAAACGACTCGAGCTCGCTGCTGCCAAGGTGAGTAGGTTTAGAGAAAAACTTCCAGCTTAATTTGTTAAAGCTCCTAGAAAAGAAACCCCGTGGTCAGCGGTGTTCATTGTGCATTTCCAAATGCACACCCGAGGCTATGATAAGGTGAATCTAAACTGATAACCAAATGATATTATATAGGTAATATCTCCTTCATATTATACTTTATAAAGTATATACTGGTATATACCGATGAAAATTCTGGAGGTAATAGATGCTTATTGAAAAGGTTTGCAAACAACTTACAAAGAAGAAAATCCCTTTTGCGGTTGTTGGTGGATATGCAGTTGCTCTTCATGGCGCTGTTCGAGGAACGATTGATTTAGACTTGGTCATCAAGTTTTCTGAACAGATATTCGAAAACACCGAGATAGCATTGAAGGAAATAGGCTTCGAATCAAGATTACCTGTCCAAGCCAAAGAAATTTTTCAATTTCGAAAAGAGTATATCGAAAACAGAAATTTAATTGCATGGTCATTTTATAACCCTCATAACCTCTCCGAGGTCGTGGACATTATTATTACTCATAACCTAGATGATATGAAAACTGTAAAAAAACGAAGTGGTAAATTGCAAATTCCTATTGTCACAATAGATGATTTAATTGATATGAAAAAGTCGACACGGCGTGAGCAAGATAAAGCGGACATAAAATCTTTGGAGAAACTAAAATGACTTCTCAAACAAAAACAGTACAGCATTTTTCTGACGAGGCTCTTGATAGAGCGAAGGATTTAACTACGACTCAGATCATAGAGTTTATTGAAAATTTTAGAAATTTGCACTTCCAAGCTTCTCTGAATCAGAAAAGTGTGCTTATTAGTATGAAGGTGCCTAATGACCTTTTACAAGTATTTAAGATGACTGCACAGCTTAAAGGTAAGCGTTATCAAAGCTGGATCAAAGAGCTTATGTGGAAAGCGATTGAAATGGAGGACACTTCATCTTGATAGTTTTCACGGATGAAGTATTGGCAAATCTCGTGACGCTATTACGCCCACGAATTGTCGCGTTAAATCAGGAAAGAGATGAGCAATGTTTTTCATTGATGAGGCACGAGTTCGAAGTAGTCACCAAGAAGATTTTGCCAGCTGGAATATTGGATTGTGGCTGAATCTCGTCCATCCCTATAAATACACTCGATGCTTTCTAAATTTTTATTGGTGTTATTCTCGACGTGAAACCGAAAACTAGTTCCTCCTAGGCTATTTGCGGATGGGGGAACATCATCAAACTTTAGAAATTTAATGATTTTGTAGGTCGTACCAGCATTTTCGATGAGTTGAAAATCTGCTCCAATTACACAATATTCTTCGGTTTTATGGTGGTCATGTATGTCTAAAAGCTCTCCCTGAAATAGAGTAAGAGCCCGAATAGTGAATCCATTTGGCTTTACATAAATATCGCGTAGTATTCGTAGCCTGATATCATTACGCTCACCAAGTTGAGTCATCGGTGTAGTCCCCAAGATTGTAGAAATCGGGCTAACACGGTTAAACTGACTCGACCCGTCAGTGTTGCCGCCAATTGGGGAGCTGTTTTGAGGCTCAGCATTATCGAGAAAACGTTGTAACTGGCTAATTTGGCTTTGAGATGCCCGATCCAAAATAATACCTGAAGAACCAGTCAGAATCAATCTCCCACTTTTTATCTGATAGGAACTTTCACCACTTGGTAGCTCCAAAGTCGGGCAATTACCAGGATCTAATGTCTTCACAACCAACGGGCTGTGAATAGAAAGCGCCGCATCACTAAATGATACTGACGCTGAACCACTACTGAAACTAAGTCCATCTTTACACCGCATGTAGATAGTGAGCTTGTTTTCACCGAACCTAAAAAAGTTAGTATCAATTTTGTGCCATAGCCCTCTAATCTCAGTCGGGATCATATTCACACGATCGGAAGACCGCTTCTTGTTGGCTATCTGGCATCCACTGCAGAAGTAAACAAATGAAAGAATCCAAAAGAACTTGTTAATCTCATAGTTTGAGATAATTTGGTTGTTAACTCCTAGGGACTTGCATATTTCGTCTAGCATTTCTTTCACCGCTTTCCATCCTTAAAAAGGCGATAAACGGAATGCTTCTGATCCTCTATATCTAGGAACTTCCAAAACTCTAATCCCATCTTATTTGCTACTCGTATTGATCTGGTATTTTGAGGATTAATTATGCCAATTAGGTACTGAATTTCCATATGCTTGAATGCCCAATGTTTCAAAAAATCTGCCAGTTCAGAAGCATAACCCGAACCCCAGCTATTTTTAGTTAATGTGCATCCAACTTCCCATTCCAATTTTCGATCAATCTCCCAAGGTATCAACCCTGAACGCCCGATGAAATGCTCGGTTTTGTTTTCAATAACTGCATATAACCCTAATCCGTAAGCCTTGTAATCGCCAAAATGCTTTTCCAAATACCTTCTTGTTTCCTCGGCGTTTCGAATTTTGCCATTTCCAAGGTATTTGACAACATCTAGATCTGTTTCCAAAAGTCTAAGACTATCAAAGTCCTCTTCTTCAAAAGGTCTTAGGGTAAGTCTCTCGGTCCTAAATGTGGGCAAACGGTAATTCATCGAATCCTGTTAATGAAGGGGAAAGGCTATTTATAATATTTAATATAATATCATAATATCGTTCGTAACAAAACTCACGGGATATGTGGCAAACTAAACAGAAACACTAAGATAGTCATGCGCCTTACCGCAATTTCTAGGCTGGCAAGCGCTCTACCTCTACCATCGACCTAATACCAACCAGGCTTAAGCCATCTTCATGCCACCGTCGACGTGAAGTACCTGCCCGGTCATAAAGCCGCCATAATCCGAAGCAAGCATAACCGACCATGCAGCAATCTCTTCGGGACTGCCAAAGCGTTTGATAATCTGAAGCCCTAAGATGTCATCCTTAGCCAACTTTATAACTTCTTGACTCATATCAGTCTCGATGACACCTGGTGCAATACAGTTCACGGTGATTCCGCGCCGACCGATCTCTGCCGCCATACTTCTGGTCATAGCCTCAATAGCACCTTTAGATGCTGCATAATTAGCTTGGCCCCGACCACCGCGGGTAGCGGCAACAGAAGATAAGTTAATAATCCGTCCCCACCTCTTACTCATCATATCGCGGATCACCAAACGACAGGCATGAACAGTACCCATGATGTTAACATCTAGCACTTTCTTCCAATCTTCTTCAGGAATCATAAAAAACAAGTTATCTGCAATCACCCCAGCGCTATTAACCAATACATCCGCGGTACCTAGATTTTCTTTTACTTTGGCATACGCAGCCTCACACTGCTCAACTGAAGAAACATCGACTTGGACTGCAATAGCCTTGCGACCTTTGGCCTCGATAGCCGATACAACTTCGTCGGCCTCTTCTTTTTTGCTACGATACGAAACCGCCACATCACAACCTGCCTCCGCAAGTGCCAAACATATTGATTTGCCAATTCCGCGACTACCGCCAGTGACCCAAGCCACTTTGTCATCTATTTTAAGATCAAACATTCACGCTCCTAATCACTGATTTAATAAAGCACGCTTTCCCCAGCTGCTATCACGACAAAACTTAAACATAGTTTCACCGTAAAAATCAAGCGGAGGGCACTCGATATTGTACTTACGTAGGATCTCATCGGTCTTTTCCATTGAAAACACTCTATTTCTATCACCTAAGTACGGAATATGCCATTTCATAAGCTCTAACACCTGTGCCAAAGAGTACCCGAGCCAAGGTCGGATTATTGATGAACTAAGTAGCTTGGCAACCCAAACAGGAGCTAAAGCTGGGCGCTTAAGCTCAAAAACCTGGATAGCATATTGAAAAGTATCTAGTGGGCCTTTAGACTTTAGGCCACTGCACAAATGAAAGACCCCACCTTTACACCTTTCATCTCCAGCCATGGCGATCATCGCCTTGACAACAAAATCAACGGGCACCATATCCACCTTAGATTTTTTATCAAGAGGAGCTCTTGGAACTCTTCCAGATAGCCAAACTCTTAATAAAGTGTAAAGAATCTTAAATCCTTTGACATAGCCATTGTGACTATTACCAACGACAATACTCGGGCGCACGATCGTGTAAGGCAAACTAGAAGCCCTGACAGCAATCTCTGACTCAAACTTTGACTGCTCGTATGAGTTATTAAAGCTGCTTGGACGATGCGACTCTGTAACTTCACCTTTTCGGGTGCTATTAACAAATGCTGTCGATACGTGAACCAATCTTTTTAAACTAGACACTGACCTAAGAAGACTAACTATCTTTTGAGTTACGTATAGGTTATATTCTCGATTCTCACTTAATGTCTTCGAAAAGTCTGTGGACGCTGCACAGTGATAGGCAAAATCAACTCCCTCTAAATTGAGATCGTAATGATCTGAAGCTAAATCGTAGGAAATAATTTTAATTTTATTTAGCTGACCTTTAGAGAACAAAAAGAACTTTTGCCAGTAAGAGAGTACTCGAGCAAATTTTTCTTTGGCAGTTTCTCGAGAGTCTGGTCGAATTAATAGCAAAATTTCGGTGACGCTATCGTCGTCTAAAAAACATCGAGCTAGCTCTGAGCCGATGAACCCAGTCGCACCTGTAATCAATACCTTCAAAGTACACCTCTAAGACCTTATGCTTTAAGCCCGAAACCACCGTCAACCATAAGAGTTTGTCCGTTTATCATTGATGCACCTTCAGATAAAACAAACGAGACCAAAGCTGCTACATCCTCTGGTTTCACCAACCTCCCGTTTGGAGTACTAGCGATAGTATCTTGAATAATCTTATCCTTGCCCTGGATATAATTTAAAACCCCAGTATCAACTAAACCGGCCCTCACGATATTACAATTAATGCCTCTAGGCCCGAGTTCAAACGCAAATTGACGGATCATTGATTCCATGGCCGCTTTAGAAGATCCGACCGCACCATAATTTGATATAACCCGCTCAGCACCAACGCTAGAGATCGCCACAACCCGACCTTTTGCTCCGGCAATCGAATTATGATCGCTAACAGGCATTCGAGAAACAGCTTGATTGACTAAGTCTACCAGAGCTTCAAAATTAACCGCAAAGACCTTTCGAAGGCTCTTTATAGTGAGCTTAGAAGCTTCGCGAAAAACGCCAGTAGCAGCATTAAAAACCAGGTAATCTACTGAGCTAAAATCCTTATCAAACTCCGCCCATAACTCTGCCCTACTGGATTGATCACCTAAATGTGCTTGGAGGGCCTTAGCTTTTCCACCTTTGGCTTCTATAGCTTTTACAGTATCTAAAGCGGAATCGTGATCACTCAAATAGTTAATGACAACCTGACAACCCTCACTAGCTAGCTGCATAGATATGGCGCGGCCAATTCCCCTAGACCCGCCAGTTATCAAAGCAGTCTTTTGTATTTTACTCGCACTCATAATTCTAAGCACCACCAACTAGATTAGCTCTATTTAGGGCATTTGATGAGGCACCAAACATAGTTCGAAACCCCATTTCAGCTTGCATCACCCTCTTTTCATTGGCAACAATTTGGCAATTCACCACCATATCCTCGTCGTCCGCTACGCAGCTGCCTTCTTTAACTTCGGCGGTCAAAATACATTGATCACCAGGCTCTACAAACTTTCGAAACCTGGCGTTGCGAACAAAGGTCGGTATAAGAACTTTTTCCTTTTCAGGATCAACCAAGTTCTCCTGAACTAGCGACTGACAAACCTCCCCCATAAAAGTCATAAGTAAAACCCCTGGCACCACCGGCTTGTAAGGGAAATGTGTGGCAAAAAAAGGTTCGCATGCGGAAAAATTTTTAAAACCAACAACTTTTTGGTAGGGGCTATGCTCGAC
>JANQHA010000443.1 GCA_028282865.1 Oligoflexales bacterium | reverse complement strand
ATTCCTGGTGGCGGTTCTTATGTTAATGTTTCTCTACGAACAAGTGACACGCAAAAATTTAGAAAGGTTTCCGGAGATAGTTTGGTTATTTTTAGAACTGGATTTCATTCTGATAAATACAGCACTAATGATTATAAGTTCGCATGTTCGAAGCTCAGATCTTCGACGCCAATATATACATATCATTTGGAAAAAACCTTTGGAGATTATTTAAACCGTACCCAAAATTAACTTGGTTATGTCGCGACTATGAGGAGCTTTAATAGCTCCTCTTTCTTGTTATTAGATATGGAAAATTGTCAAAAAAATTGACACTTGCTTATTAACCTTCGTTATCCTCATAGGTAAACCCTTAAAAATACAAGAACTCCCCCTGGACTGATCGTTGCATTAACTCCATCGGTGGACCCTCTGTTCTGCCGGATGCGAATTGTGTTGTTATCTGTTGTTCTTGGAGTTGATGATGAAGTCGATATTTCTGTACTCTATTTTCTTATTGCTAATCTCTGCCAGTCCGTCTTATGCGGCCGACGTCATGTCAGTAACCGGTCTAGAAGCAAACGATACCGGTCGAGTATCTTCTGCCGACTTACTTAAACCTGGTAATATTTCTTTACGCTTAGGTATCACCGAATATCAAAACCCAAGTATTCGTGACGATGTCGAGCCAAATAAATCTGAAATCGCTAAAGTCCAGCAAATGAGTACGTTGCTTGGCCTTGGAGTTACCAATTTTCTAGAAATTAATCTGGGAATCCACGGTACTCATGAAATATACAGCGAAGCTGGTCGAAGCGCGATTCATGAGTCAGATGCTAGCTCCGATGCTATAGACTTTTCGGGTGCGAGCTTGATTGCGAAGCTTCGTTTTATCAACTACCGATCTATCAAGGTCAGTGTAGCACCATTTGTTGAGTCGGGTGCTGGTTCAGCTGCCGATCATAGTGTTTCACGCTCTTCGCAGGCAAAAGGTGGCTGGATGCTGCTTAGCACTTACGAAGCAGCAAAAGTAGTTCGAATTCATGCCAACGCTGGTTACCGCTACCGTGAAAGG
>JANQHA010000399.1 GCA_028282865.1 Oligoflexales bacterium | reverse complement strand
TCAATCGTGATGATATCGGTGCTATAGATTTCAGACATTTTTTTTGTCAGCTTTTTAGGCAAGCCAGGGCCTTGCCATGGCGCAGAGCTGAGAGCGCGGTAAGCCTGGCCAAATAATGTCCGTGCATGCATCCGAGAAGACCCCATCGAAGCACACCGGCTGGCAATATCGCTTATGCTCTGGCTATAGAAACAACTATACATGAGGTGGTACTAACACAGTTTTCTCAGATTTGTCTTCTAAGAAAGCTAGTAGCAAATGGGATTTAGCTAATCTTAGTTTGATCTTCAAAACGCGATTGCTGGCTCGTAGCGCCATGAGTTTGCTCGAGGTGTTCAGCCAACTGGTTGAGCTGATCCGCTAGCCTTTGCAGCTCATCACCTCGGCGAATCACAATACGCTTATGGTAATCACCAGCAGATATCTCAGAAACAAATCTCTCAATTCCAACCAGCGGGCCGTAGATTCGATGAGTGGTCTTAAATACTATTACAAATAACAGCACCACGTAGGTAACAAAAATCGCAGTTAGAATAAGCGCATTCTTAAAAAAGATATCGTTGGTGACTAGCTCCCATTGGGTAGAAGAGTCAACTACGTTGAATATATCCATAACCTGTTGGTATTGCTCATAAAAAGCAAAGCTTATGGAGGCTCCAGCTAATACTAAAAAAGCCAAAGATACCACAATGACATAAGCCCCGATCTTAACCTGCTTAAAGGGCTCAACCACTATCGATTTCAGATTTCGTTTTGGACGAAGATCGCTCATATCGCTCCCATATTACCGAACCATCAGAGGGCTTATCGGCCGATTTTGTTAGATATTGACCTATTTCGTTTGTATCTAGGCAGAAGAATACCTAGTTTTAGGATCATATACGACAAAAACTTGCATTTTTATGGATTAACCGGTAGTATCTCTGCCTCGGTTTATTTATGCAAGGAATAACAGTGCACGGATCAAGACATAAGCGTAAGCACCCAAAAGGACGCCGTAAGGTTGGCCGTAAAAAGCGGCGGATGATGCGTAAGCGTAGAGCTCTTCGTACTTAAGCGACGATAGTTAGAATTTTTTCAATCACGAGGCACCTTCATCGACTAGGGGTCTCGTGATTTGTTATTTATGAAAAAATACCCTCTTTCTTTAAACAATCTCCTAACTTATGAACTAACCAATTAACTTCATTAGTTTTTTTTTGTAAAAAAAAATTGATAACGACGGATTCCTTTTGCAATAACCGACCACTACCAGTAATCTAAATAGTACAGCTTCATTAATACAATTGAATAGAATCTAGCGTAAGGGATGTACGCATGAAAACACCACCAAGGAAGGTAGAAGGTGTCTTGAACTTCATTGATAAGTTCGAGTCTATAGTAAGAACATGGCCAAAGGACGAAAAGCGACCTTTGACCCAAATATCTGAAATTACAGGGGTTCCTCTTCCCTACGTGGTAAATATTCTTTCAGACATCCTTGATAACTGCCCAGACGTCCATGACCTAATCAGCTTTAAAGAGGCAGAGAGAACTCTTCATTTACTAAAACAGCGGATGCGCTCTGAAATAGAAGCAAAAAAAGTTCAAATTGAAGTACAAAAGCAAAAGTCCGAGCAGGCCTACCTGACCACCCTTTCTAAGATTAATAAGCTCCAAAAAGACGGAAATTGGTATAGCGCCTACAGAACTCTTAGCTACTTTGCGGGAATCCATAAGAAAAAGCTTAGCCGCGAAACTCAAATACACCTGTGTAACGAGATCCTTCGGCTCGGTATCAAGGCGAATGCCAACTTTCAGGAGTTAGCTCAGTGGCTTAAGAAAGGAATCGAACTTTCGATGGCAACTGCTAATGCAATTGAAGAAGCACTTGACTTTATCGACGCATACGGAGAGCATTTCCTTGAGGAGAAAACAGGTAAGGGCTCTAAATTTATTAGATTCTTGCTGTACCAACTAAAAATGACGGCGATAACTCCGGAAAGCTCTGAAAAACTCCTCCAGGTCACTAGTGATCTAAATATTCAGGTGTCGGAGTTAAGCCTCTAAAGGCTAAAATACATTGAAAAAATCTACTCCTGTTAAAAAACGCCTATCTTCATCAAAATCACAAACAAAAAGCAAACTTCCGAAGGCGCTTAAGGCACCTTCGGCTTTCAATGCTTGCCCTGTAAGTACATTTAAGTTTCGTACGACCAAGGACCTAAACACTTCCTACGACTTTATTTCCCAAGACCGAGCTGTTTCAGCAATCAACATAGGACTAGGAATTCGTAAGCCCGGCTACAACATCTACGTCGCCGGCTATCAGGGAACTGGGAAGACAAGCGTCATTAGAACATTCTTAGAGAAGTGGTCGAAAAAAGCCGAGACTCCTAACGACTGGGTTTATCTCTATGACTTTGAAAAACCCGAGTCACCTATCGCATTGCAGCTTCCGCGTGGCGAAGCAAAACGTCTCAAAAAAAATATGAGCAATTTTATTCGAGACCTTCGCTATGAGCTACCCAAAGCCCTACAAAGTGAAGAATATGA
>JANQHA010000337.1 GCA_028282865.1 Oligoflexales bacterium | reverse complement strand
GACTTCTGAAGAACCACAGCTAAGCCAATCAAGTAAATAAAAACATAAGGCATATCATTCCCCTCGAACCCGCAGCTAGATTTTCTATTAAAAAGTGTGCTAGATCAATACCTCTGATGCTAGACCTACATACTTTAAATCCCGAGCAGCGAGCCTGCGTCGAAAAGATTAATGGTGCCGTAACCTTACTGGCTGGTGCCGGCACAGGTAAAACCCGAGTGATAACCTACCGGATAGCCAATATGGTGGCAAAAGGAATCGACCCTCAGCAGATTGTCGCTCTAAGCTTTACCAATAAAGCTGCTAAAGAAATGGCCGAACGAGTCGCTATCTTGTGCCCGCAAGCAAAAGGTAAACTTAACGTCGGCACCTTTCATAGCTTCTGCCTTAAGATCTTGCGTGAATTTTACCAAGAAGTGGGGCTCTACCGCCGTTTTGGCATTGCTGGTAGTACAGACCAAATAGAGCTTGTACGCAAGAGCCTCGAAGAAAATGGTTGGGCCGGAGCGTATCATGCCGGAGAGGTTCACGCTGCCGTGAGCTACGCCAAAAACCAACTCTGGAATGCTGAGGAAATCAAAACAAAGGGTCGAACCGAGGATTTTTGCAACATCAGCCCACGAGTCATTGCCCAAGTATTTCCCATTTACCAAAGACAACTCGCACTTCATCACCATATTGATTTTGATGACTGCATTTATTTGCTAGTAAAGCTCTTAGAGACAAATAGTGGAATATTAAAAGAACTGCAAAGCCGGTTTCAGTATCTGTTAGTTGATGAGTTTCAAGACACCAACACATCACAGCTCAGAGTCATTGAGTTATTAGGGTCAAAGCATGGGAATGTTTGTGTCGTCGGTGATGATGACCAATCCATTTATAGCTGGCGAGGTGCCCGCAGCGACATTATGTCTTGCTTTGAAAGTGTTTTTAAAGAGAATACACTGATCAAACTTGAGCAAAACTACCGCTGCACTAACATCATCCTAGATGCTGCAAACGCGGTAATAAAAAATAACATCAAACGTAAAAGTAAAAAATTATGGAGTAAATCGAAAAGCAATATCCCGATCACTCTCACCCCGCACCTAAATGAGGAGCTAGAGTCAAAGTGGATCAGTGAGCGTTGCCTTGGCTTACTAGGCAAGGGCCTTCAGGCTAAAGACATTGCAATCCTGTATCGCGCCAATAATCAAAGTCGCTCTCTAGAGCTTGCGCTGCGTAATTGTAATCTAAGCTATAAAATCTTTGGAGGCCAAAGTTTCTTTGAAAGAAAAGAGGTTAAAGACATCCTTTGCTATCTAAAATTAATCCTCAATAGAAAAGACCGACTATCTTTTCTTAGAATAATTAATACACCTACTAGGGGGTTTGGATTGAAAACTCTAGAAAAGATTCAGCAAATCGAAAAGCAGCATAAGACTTATGCCTTCCAAGTATTAGAGAAATACTCAGATCAGCTGCCAGCTGCGGCAAAGAAATCTGCAAAAAAATTCTGTGATCGTATCAACCAACTCTCTAAGCACATCCCCAAAAACCCTGAAGATATCGAAGAGCTAGCAAAAAATATTATCCGAGACTTTCATTTTGAGACCTACATAAGAACTCAAAGCGACGATGAACGCCAAGCAGCTAGAAGGCTCGAGTCGCTGAGAAGGATTCCCGAATGGTTAAAGAGTATGGCGCAGTATTCGATGGAAGATGAGCAAACCCTCGATTTAGATCATATGCTCGATCAGCTTAGTCTCAATGATCGGGCGAAAGAAGAAAATGATGGAGACTACATCTCACTTATGACAGTTCATGCTGCTAAGGGCTTAGAGTTTCCGGCAGTATTTGTTTGCGGACTTGAAGAAGGGTTGTTTCCCCACCGCAACAGCACAGAAAACCAGCAAGGAATTGATGAAGAGCGGCGATTATTTTATGTCGCGCTCACCAGGGCAAAAAAACTTCTTTTTTTGAGCCATGCTAAAAGCAGGGGTGGCTTTTCTGGATCAAACGAGCGGCACCCAGTATCAAGGTTTGTTAAAGA
>JANQHA010000248.1 GCA_028282865.1 Oligoflexales bacterium | reverse complement strand
TAATTTTAATTCCGCAAATATCGCCAAGCACCTAGGGCAGTTTTTGGGGCCAAATAAGGCTAATATTCCTTTTTATCAACGGGTTCAATACGATCTGGTAGAGGGCTCAGGTTTTTCTGACTTCAAAATTTCTTCTTTGACCGACGACCGCTCTGAAGATGTCGTTGTAGAGCAAGTAGCCGAGGGTCAAGGTCATGGTAAACAGTGGACTACCCTAAACCCTAACCCGCTTTATAGGTATATATTTGTCGATCGTAATGGCTCTGTGTATGTCGATCTAGGGGAAGGTTTCGTTACAAACTTTCACAGGGTAAAAATCGAGCATCTTTGCGGACGATTACGGTATGGAGGGAAAACTGGTTGGCGATTACCAACTATCAACGAGATTTTCAAAGTCTATGGCCGAGAGTTTTTTCATACTAGATATCTGCCGATAACAGACCTCTTTCGAACCTTCTTGAATAAATCTAGTTATGCCGAAACCCAGCGGCAGTCGAGATTTATCTATCCAACTAATCGAGAGCTAGTACTTCTGACTGATAAAGCTGAAATGTATGATGTTTCGAAGAAATTTAAAGACGTTACCAGTCACTATAAACTTAATGCGACAGATTTGATCTACCCCCAATTTGTCTGCATTCATGACAATGGGAAGGAGAACTAGTGTGTTTAAGTATGTTTTTTTTAGTTTGCTAGCTGTTTCTGGTGTTTCTTTAGCAGGGGACGATAATTACCTGTATGACGAGGCTTCTTCTGAACGGGTGAAGCTAGGTACCCCCTGCTACCGGTTTAACGACATTGATCGCAGTAAGTTACGAGTTAGGTCGGTGTCTGGCCAAACCGACCGCTGGTACTACGATGTCAACTATACTCAGGTTCAAAAAATGTTATTTGTGATCTATAGCGCAAATAAAGGTCTTATCAAAGAGTGGAGCTATGAAGATGTATCTGCTCATACCAAGCGGGTTCATTGGAAATCTTCCGAAGGTCCTCTGTCGTGGTTTTGGGATGAAGTAGATGACTTTATTGGTCAGCATCAATTACAACTTTGTAAATCAAAGAAGGCAAATATTAGGAGTGTAAAATGAGGTTATCAATCAGTCTCGTAATTATGTGGATTTTTATCGGGTGTGGACCTAAGAAAGTGGGGTCTAAGTTAGACCACTTAAGTCTCAGGTTTAAAAACGGCGCGTCGGCTGTCATTTATCGAAAAGGGGCGGTTGTTAAATACCGGCAATGTGATAAGGACTCTAAAGTCAAAGGCCGTAACTGCAAAACCAATCGTGAGGAAATCCCGAAGTCATTTTTCGCCTACAAGAAAGAATTAGCTGCCGAGTTTAAGGTTGATCAGGATATTATTGATCTCGGTACTCCAGAAAATTTAACTCTTACCATCGCCAATACCACTGCTGATATCGACAGTGGGAAGTTAACACCAGAAGAGATGATCGATGCGCAGGATTATCTGAAGCACTTGGAAAGAAATCAGGTCCTCGGTGAGGAAGTGCTAAAAGTTATTGTCGCACTTGATGAAGGTACAGATCTGAATCTAAACGAGAATTATAGTAAGCATTTTAGGAAAGTGCTTGCACCTTTTTTAGAGCACCTACCGACTAATCATGTTGATTTTTGGGGCGACCCCCGGACTGGAATTGCATGGGCGAAGCTAGGAAAAAGGTGCTGGTATGATGCGATGGATCGTAAAAGACCTAAAGGGTACTGTATGATGGTTACTGTTAATATAGATAGTGATCTGATTTATTTTAATAACGATTATAACAGTGGTGTTGATTATGCACCGCAAAAAGGCTGCAAAAGGCAACTGGGGCCTTCATGGGGACTTGCTAAAATTTCTTACTTCGAGACTGTTCATCTTTCAAATCCTTCTTATTCAAAAAGCTGGACCATTGACGGCGAATCTATAAACTCTGCTAATTATTTTAATTATGACTACATAAAGAAGGATACTTTTTCAAAATACATCTCGGACCATAAATTGGCAATACTACCTGTAACGTGTTTCGCAAAAGTCAAAGATGTTGACCCCGAAGGTGATGTTGACTCTGATGGTGTTCTTAACCGGCTTGATCAGTGCAACCGACTTCCTGATGATCTGACAAGCCTCATTGACACCGAGGGAGAAAGGGTAGGCTGCGCCAAAGGTCAGAGTAATGATACTGAGTTTTTTAATCAGCTTGATGCAGTTACTGAAGATTCTGGCGATGACAAACCAGACGACAGCACACCAGATGCTAAGCCAGACCACAGCACACCAGGTGCTAAGCCAGTTAAGATTCCTAACTACTGGGGTGATAAGCATACGGGCCTAGCTTGGGTGAATCTTGGTAAAATGTGCTGGTACGATGCGATGGATTTGAGGTCGCCAGAGAGGTGTATTTCATCTGGAGCTCACACTACGGGTGGTGTTATCAGGATTGTGTCACCAGATAAAAGAGTCGAGGAGACTAAAAAAGGTTGTCAGAGAGACTTAGGTGTTGGGTGGAGTTTGCCAAGTTATTCGCAATTAGAGTCGGTCGTTTTGTTTAAAAAAGACTATGCAAATAGTTGGCTAGAAAATGGGTCTTATGTAGACTATAACTTCGATAAAAGGAACTCCTCCTGGTCGCTAGACACGAAAATTTTCTCGAATGTTTCAGATGCTAAGCTAGTCACCATGCCGGTTAAGTGTGTTGCTAGAGCTAAAGATATTGACCCTAAAGGGGATATTGATGGCGACGGGATTCCAAATGGGAAAGATCAGTGCAATCGAGTTCCTGACGATCTTAAGTTAGATTTCCATACAGAAGGCGAATGGATTGGTTGTGCAAAGGGTCAGAGTAAAGACTCTGATTTATAGAAGGTTAAATCTTCTTAACGACCTTCTTCAGTTCGGCCTGTTCTTTTTTTTTAAGCATATTTTTATAGGCCCAAAATGCTTCCGCCGCGAGGTTTGGGCCCTTGATGTGCCATAGTTTATCTAAGACGACCACTGCTGCTACGACGACCTGGGGTTCATCAAGTGGCATCATACCGGTAAACCAAGTGGTAACTCCTTTGGGAGCGTGGCCAGTTAAAGTACCGGTCTTACCTCCAACAAAATTTCTTAACCGGCGGTGTTTGCCTCTGCGAAAGGCAAACGAAGCTGTGCCACCTCGCACCGTGGCGTCCATAATACTGCGGATTTTTATAGCTGTATCGGTACTAACGAGTTGCTGCCTTTGGAGGGATTTTGCCGACAGCACCATTGTTTTGGCGTCATTGCTTGCGGGCTTAGAGCGCTTAAACAGGTGAAGGTCTTTCTTAGCCCCGTCGTTTGCGATGGCTAGGTTCATCCACGCGGCATGGATCGCGCTGATTCCGACATAGCCAAACCCGGCAGCAAACCTGCCGACTGAATGGACGCTTGCTCTTTGTCCGGACGGGGCGTCCATCGGACTGGCTTCTAGTTTGAAATCAACACCAATTGCTTGGTTCCAAGAAAATTTGCGTGCAAAGTTCTTAAGAGCGTTTAGTCCGATTTCGTTGATCGCTAGTTTAGCAAAATACCCGTTACAAGACTGCCCGTAAGCACGACGAAGGGAGAGTTTACGACGGGTGCCTTTGACTTTGTCCTCTAGCCAGATGCCCGAAGGTCGAACACTGCCACAGCCGCCATTGAGTCCGATTTTTTCCGTTGGTTGGATGTTGGTCAGTTCAAAAACTGCGCTAGCATCGACTGTCTTAAATAATGAAGCTGCAGGAAATCTGGTATAAAGTGCCGAGTGGGACG
>JANQHA010000237.1 GCA_028282865.1 Oligoflexales bacterium | reverse complement strand
ATCCTGGAGTTGAATCGCTGCAACTTTTAAACCTTGGAAACTCTAAGTAAAAAAAGCCTAATACTGGTTTCGGCGAATTACTTTTATCTCGCAACCAAGCAAGAGCTTTTTTTCCTGGAGATATTGCATATCATCACAAATTACGATATCATCGTAACGACTATGTCGTAATTAACTAACTTATGGTAAATAATGAAGAAATTTGTATTCGACACCATTGTCGATCGGGAAAACATCTGCAATCTTAAAGGTGATATAAAGTGGTTACAGGATGCAGTGCATCGAGGTGATCGAGTTGTTTTCAGTGGTCGCCGTAATACCGGCAAAACGTCTCTAATAAAAAGTGTTCTCATTCCTAGCTTTGAGAAAAGAAACCAGGGTGCACTGGTGTTATTCGCAGATCTTATGGGCGTTAAAAGCATTGAACAAATTAACCGTCGAATTCGCCTTGGATTCGAGCAAGGCCTCAGTCGAGCAAAACCCACTGCAACACTTCTGAAGAATATCGCCAAAACCATAAAAATGGCTCGGCCTACGATGTCCATCGACCCCATTACTGGGAGTGCCTCATTTAGCTTAGGTATCCCAGAATATCACGATGACCCTCCTTTCCCCGCCATCCTTGCTCAAGCTGCTGCTCATCATACTGAACGTCCCATTCTAATTGTCCTAGACGAATTTCAAGACATCGCAGGTATCGATGAGGCTCAGGCTTTAATGCGCAATTCTTTTCAACAGTTTTCACCTCGATTATCAGTTATTATCCTTGGCTCCAAACAGCATCTTCTCGCCAAAATTTTTGCAGATCCTCAGGCTCCACTAGCCAGCTGGGGTCGTCATCGCGTTATAGAACAAATTTCAGTTCAGGACTTCCACGTTTACATTAACGAACGGTTTGCGCCATTTGACCTAAAGATAGCAGAGAGCGAAGTAGCTATACTTTGTGAGAGAATGCAGTACGTACCAGAGCCTATCAATATTGTCTGTGATCGGGTCACTCGCTCCGCTAGTGGGCAAACCATTGATGAAAATTCGATTTCAATAGCTATTACTCAAATTGTCGAGGAACGTCGAACGCTCTTTGAGGAACGACTCCTACGTTACTCTCAAAAAGAACGAACGTTTCTAACTCAGCTCGCTCTCGTCGAACCTCTAACCCAGCCTAATTCGAAATTATTTTTAAAACGAGTCGGTATTTCTCCAGGAAGCAGTCGCCCTATGCTCAATCGACTTTTAGACGAAGCAATGGTATTTCATAGCAAAAGTGGTTACGTGGTTGGAGATCCCTTGCTTTCAGAGTATCTTCGTTATCAGAGGTAAAAGAGGTTTTTTAATTTTTACCGCGAATTCGGCCTATTGGGCTTTCAAGAATTTGGTGTAGCTTTTACGAAACAGATTCCCAAGAAATTTGCAGCGGCAAACCCTTTAGAGCAGTGATAGAAGAAACAACATCGACAGAACTACTCTCCATATCAAATGCATAAGCTAGCTCTTGCTCTGTTTTTGGAGTCTTACCTAAACAAGAGATGTCGTAGGTGACAACACACGCACCTTGATCCGGAGCCCTACATGAGGGGTATTGAAAGGAGCTGGCATCTGGGAATTCTCGTACGATTTGATGAGACCGAGAGTAATCGTATCTATTCATGACCTCTCCAATGTCGGGCCTATTAGAAAGGTCGATCAGATTTGGGTCACTAAAATTTACACTGAAAAGGGTTCGAGTCTGTGGCAATGATGAGATCTTTCTCCCCACCCTCTCTCGCAAAAAATAATACGCTATTTCATATATTGAAGTTATAGGTGAGTAAGCCGCAAAAAAAGCATTTTTATGCCAATTTGGTGGTAAAAATCTTTTTGATAGCAATGAACTAACAGGAAGTTTATAGCGAAACGGTCCTTTAATTAAGTCATGCCACCTTCCTGCTTGAGGAGCATCGATCAAACTCTGGACTTCTTGGTTAAGCCATTCGGCTTTTTTGTAATTGGATGATCTTCTGTAAGCTGCACGTGTGCCACCACGAGTCACAATCCGAAATACACTAGTCGCGTTTGAAATTTTATGCTGCGTTCTCGTCAAAATACTTCTCGCTGTACTATTTTGTACTATCTTCGTCGTATTTTTACCTGCGGCCTTGCCTGAAAATCCAAATACGATCAGTGTATATTATGCACCATGCCCCCGGACGTAATCGGAGTATTGACGAACTGCTATCAAGTTTTCAAATGACTTAGAAGCATACTCCATCGGACTTATTTTAAAGGCTTCATGCGGAGTTTTTAGCCACGCCTTTTCATCTGCAGAATTTTTAAATATTGCGTCAAGGTTATAACTAAGCCTTAAGAAATTTAGTATTGCTTCGTATCCTGGGTCTTGTGGTTTATAAGGTACCCGCCCATTTGCACGCCATTTCTTATAAGTTGATTCAGTGGTCTTTATAAGAGCTGCCATCTGCTTGTGAGTAAGCTTCAGATCTTCAGCGATTCCAAAAAGGCTTTCCGCAAGGGTCTCTTCTTTTTCAACCTGAGAGAGCTTTATATTGTTTGGTATAGCAGTCATGGTGTTTCTCCGCACAGAGGCTACTGCCTTATTCATGTATATCAGTTTATCGGATAAAATGGTACTAAATTTAATATAAAATTATAAATATTTGATATTATTATATTTTATATAGTACCAAATGATACATTTATCGACAACACTAACACCGACGATAGATGCCGTTACTTCACCAGTTTTTAAGGCTTCTTTTCAAAGTTGATGAGGAGAACTGCCCACAGGCAAAAAAGATTTATTTAAGCTAGTGAGCGAAATAATGAGTTCAACATTTAAGATAACGGACTTCTTAGTTTAGTGATCAGGTTTGAGAGTGAAGCCCAAGTAAGATCCCCTGCCAGCGACCTTAAGAACAGAGCTTACAACTCAACCACCTGCCCCTCGGCAGCTAGTAGTTGATGCTCAAACACCTGACCAAGAGCATTTTCAGAAGCTTCGATGATACTAACCACCTGATCTTTATTAAACGCAGCACCTTCAGCAGTGCCTTGGATTTCTAGTATTTTACCACTACCAGTAAGGACCACATTCATATCTAAGTCGGCAGAGCTATCTTCGATATAATTTAGATCGACTAGAAGCTGGTCACTCTTTATCCCAACAGAAACCGCCGCAACCGAGTCATGAATCGGATTGGTGGTTAATCGACCTTTTCTTAACAGCCCATCCACAGCCATTTTTAGTGCAACAAATGAGCCGGTGATCGCTGCAGTACGAGTGCCACCATCTGCTTGGAGCACGTCACAATCGATCTGTAAGGTCAGATCGGGGCACAGCCTCAGATCGATGACCCCGCGAAGCGATCTACCAATAAGTCGTTGGATCTCTTGACTTCGGCCCGAAACGTTAGGTCGCTCGCGCTTTGACCGGGTGTTAGTGGCTCCAGGAAGCATCGAATACTCGGCAGTAAGCCAACCTTGCGGTGGGTTTGAGTTACGCAGAAAACGAGGCACCGAATCTTCGACACAGGCTGTGCATAAAACCTTGGTATCACCAAACTCGACCAAAACACTGCCGGCAGCATGCTTGGTGTAATTAGGTTCAAAACGAATAGGTCTCATTTGTTCTGAAGATCTTCCGTCAACTCGTAGCATAATCACCCCGAAATTTATGTTCTCAATAAAAATGTCTACATACTAGAACAACGTCATCCCCAGCGAACTCAAAGTGAGCGTCGGGGATCTCAGCCAGCATTAACATATTCCCTACGCAGCTGGGAACGACGTGCAGAGCATTTCGACGATAACGCAGCATGAAACTTCAAACA
>JANQHA010000215.1 GCA_028282865.1 Oligoflexales bacterium | reverse complement strand
TTTTGCAAACAGTCATGGTCATGACGGACATCACGGTCATCACGGTCACAAGCCTAAGGTAGGCCTTGAGTACCGAGCGGGTCTAGTTCACAACGATGGTAAGTTGAAAGAAACCACCGGAGTAGATGCGAGCTCGACCTCAAAGATCTCGACTGAATTTGTTAACCTAACACTCGAGGGAGAGATTGCTAAGGATGTAGCTTACATGTTTAGTTACGATGCTCTTGCTAGTCATGTTGACTTAGCTAACGCTCGGCTTCAGCTTAACGACATGATCGGCTTTACAATGGGTCGAGTTAAGGCGAACCAAGCTGGTTGGCATTTTAAAGACGGTTATGCTGAGTATGGAGCAACAAAAGGCGCTAACGCTCACGGTTATTCAAATCAAGCAAAACCTTTCTCAACTTGGTCTGATGCTATTAGCCTTCATTTAGCACTTGCTGGTGAGCTTACAGTTCAGTTGATCGATGACGTTATGTGTGAAGATGATGATGCTACTTGTGTTTACAAAAACACTACCAACAAAGGTCCAGCTGCTACTGTTGAGTGGATGGGTAACTTCGCTGGATGGATGCCGCTTGTTCAACTTGCTTCTTATGACCTAAATAACTCTATGGCGTACTCGCTTGGTGTTAAAGGTAAGGTTGCAGGGCTTGGACTTATGCTAAACTACACTGCTGATAATCGTAAAAACCACTTAGGTAGCCGAAGTGATCCAGAGACCGATACTCATAGCCAAATCGATGTTCATGTTGGCTATTCTTTCGGTTCATGGCACCCATATTTGGCGTATCATGCTTACGATGTTAAACAAGGCGGAACAGACAGCAAAGGCAACAAAGCTTTGGATGATACTACCGATAACATTCAATCGATTATTGTCGGAGTTAAGTGTAAAGCGGTTGGTGATGGATATGTTCCTTACCTAAGTTTAGCTAGCAGCTCTGGTACTTGGTACAAAGATGGAACTGGTGCTTCAGATTCTACTGAAACTCGCAGTGGCATGGCTATTAAAGCCGGTGTCTTAGGTAGATTCTAATAAAGAAGAAGGCCTAATTCAGTATACTTTAAAGAGCCCTTGAAAGAGGGCTCTTCTTGATGCGAACTCTGGTGTATGTAAGTTCTAACGGTTGTTGAATATAGTATACTGTGGGTATAGTTCCCAAAAAGACAGGATGTTTTTTTGGGGATTTTTTTATTCTGGTACATCATTCTTAGTAGCGTAACTGCGTAGGGTATCCCGCGCTATTGCTAGAGATCCCCCAAACTCACTGATATTCTCTGGGGGTGACCAGCATTCTAGGCACTCTTTTTCTGAGAGGGCACAGGGATATGCATCACAAACCTAGCTCCTTCTTTGTAAGCACCATCAACGCTGATTTCAATGCCATTAAGCTCACAAAATTCTGTAACTAATGATAGGCCAAGCCCGGTTCCACCTTTCTTACCAAAGGTCTGAAATGGCTGGAAAATACTCTTGTGCTTATCCTCTGGAATACCGGGACCTGTGTCTTCTACCCATGCTTCATAAAACTGATCTATTTTTTTAAACCCGATACAGATCTTACCACTATCTTTCATAGCTTCTATGGAGTTGTTGATCAGGTTATGGAAAACTCGCATCATCTTCTGATGATCGATATGAATCATATCTCCAGGAGCTGTTTGAATATCATATGAAATTTCGATATCTTTGTCGGCAACGATTGGCTGACAGTTTTCTTTAATGGTTGTCATGAAATCTGCGATCGTAGTATCTAACTGTGATATTTCGCTATCACCGCTAACATAACTCAGCACGTCTTTAATCATATTCACGCAGCGATCGATCTGACTATCAATGATGTTTGAATACTTAACTCTCTTTTCTACATCTATAGATTCTTTTTTTAGGTGGTAGGTAGCGTTCATTATGATAGTCATTGGGGCCTTAAAGTCGTGAATAAGCCCACTAGTCATTTGGCCAATGTCTGACATTTTCTTTTTAATTGCGGTCATTGCAAACTCTAGCTCGTTAGCCGCTATCTTTCCTAGGACCTCGAGAAGTTCAGTGTCAGACTTCTGAAAGCTTCTGTTTTTCTTATTAATTGCTTGAATACAGCCTATTGCTTCATTGGTGTGATTCAGCAACGGAACACACAATATATTTCTAGTTACGTAGCCCGTAGCTTTGTCAATATTGCTGTTAAAACGAGGGTCGTCATATGGGGATGCTGATATTATAGAGGTCTTTTGCTCGATTGCCTCGCCTGCTATGCCTTGACCATATGGGAACCGGATCTCTTCTTTGCCATCTGATGTTAGTCTAGAGTAGATTTCACTAGTTTCCTTATCTACTAAGAATATGGTGGCACGCTCGCATTGAATTAGCTCGACTACTTTTTGAAATATTGTCTCAAGAAGATCATCCAAACTTAAGTTATTTGCCTGACCTCGTAAGACATCAAAAATTCCTAAAAGTTTTTGATAACCGATCTGGGAATCACCTGACATTGATATCACCTTTTTTTGAACAAATATTTGCCTTGAACTCCGTTACGGAGTTTAGGGGTAAAACTAAAAATATTTACTACGACGTTTATTATTTTTCATAATAATCAGAGAAAATGTCTGTTATAACCAGAGCTTTATGGTGGTTAAAATTCTTTACAATGGACTTAACTTATAGGCTGGTTTGAGGTCTGTAGAGTCTTAATTTTATTTTTTATTTTGGGAATGACCATATCTTCGAACCAAGGGTTTTTCTTTAACCAGATGTTGTTTCTCGGGGATGGGTGGGGTAGCACTACATATTTGGGCCAGTACTCCTCCCAGTTCTTGACAGTATCAGTTAAGGTTTTTTTTCTTTTATCATGCAGAAAGTATTGCTGTGCATATTGGCCTATTAGCAAGGTTAGCTGAACCTTTTCGAGCTTATTTAATATCCGCTTCATCCATAGCTGGGAGCACTCTTTTCGAGGTGGTAGATCGCCACTTTTTCCTTTACCAGGATAGCAAAACCCCATCGGAACAATTGCAAATTTTTTTACGTCATAAAACTCTTCAGGAGAAACTCCTAGCCAATCTCTTAGTCGCTCACCGCTTTTGTCATTCCAGGGTATACCGGTATTGTGAACAATAATTCCCGGGGCCTGACCAACGACTAGTACCTTAGATGCTGTTGAGAAGTTTAATACTGGCCGGGGTGGCAGTGGTAGTGAGCTAACACAGTGCTGACAGGATTTAACCTCATCTAGCAGAGACATTTATTTAGTCTTTTCACAAATAAAATCAGGCATCCTGTCTGAAACTGGGATACACATATCTAGCCATTTACCGTTAAAATAGTGGGAGTAAGCAAAAAACCAGTGAATCTTTTCAGTGCCGGTTTTGATTTTAAACTGATTTGGTAGCAAGGTCGGCTCTACTAAGTCAACAGTATAGCACCAGCCATAAGCTCGCATCTCTATATCACTAATGACTTCCGAAGCCTCTAGGCCCGTCACAGTGCCGTTTATAGAGTTGATACCAGCTGCAGACCCGACGAATGCTAATCCGCTTTGCTTGAGCGCTTTTAGGGTGAGATCTCCAACTGTTTGTCCTGAGTCGGCATCTAACGTAGCCGAAAACCAAGCCTTATCTGAGCAGGGGGCTTCGAAGGTGACTGTAATGCTGTAGGCATTTTCAAGAGTAAAGATACTTAACGCAAGAAAGGTGACTAGTAGCTTATTCATAAAAACCCCATGAACTTATTTAGATCTTCATGACCATAGCAGCGAACCTGTAGAATTTCTATCTCTAGGATGTGCTCAGTGCGCCAGCGGGCTAAGGTGACTTGTGCAGTCAGCAGGCTAAACTGATAAAGAAAACTGCCTAAATAATAGCCGTCTATGCATTTTTTAAATTGTAACATACTGATAATAATAAGAAATATACACTCTAGACCTGTATAGACTTAAACCCCTAACTTTCCATAAGTTTTTGTCTTGTAACTTCGCGCCAGATTTCCTACAAATGATGGTGGTTGTAACGCCAGTCTAATTAGCCGGAGTTATGGCCGATATAAGTTTGGTGCGGGGGTGTAGTTAAGTTGGTTATAACGCCGGCCTGTCACGCCGGAGGCCGCGGGTTCAAGTCCCGTCGCTCCCGCTCTTTTTACCGGCATGCGAAAGTTCGGTATGCCTATTAAACAAGAAGATTTTTCCTTAAAACCTCTCAAGCAGGCGCTTCACTCACTGGAAGACGCTATATCTAAGCACCGTGACGACCTTACTCGTGATGCCATCATTCAAAGGTTTGAATATACGTTTGAGTTGAGCTGGAAAACTTTAAAAAAGTATTTCGAGTTCAACAATAACCTAAGGGAAGACAACGTAAAGAACCTCTTTAGAGAAGCGGGTAGGCATGGGCTGGTTGATCAAGTCGAAACTTGGTTTGGTTATCACCAAGCTCGTAATATGACTTCACATATTTATAGCGAACCAGTTGCAAAGCAGGTTTTTGAGACGGCCAAAGACTTTGCTTTAAAATGTCATGAGCTCATAACTAGGCTGGAGAATGTGCTTGGCTGACCAGGTAGAAGGTCCATATCGAGAGTTTTTATTAAAGCAGCTTAGAGTCCACTTACCAGGATGTAAAGTCTATGCATTTGGATCTAGGGTGAGAGGAGATGCCCACAGGTATTCAGACCTAGATCTTGGTATAGATAGTGGCGGCGTGATTGATCTTGGCAAACTGGCAGCGTTAAACGAGATTTTTGCTGAATCAGAAATTCCCTATAAGATCGATATAGTTGATATGAACAACGTAGACTCAGATTTTCGAGAACATATCATTAAGACTGGTGAGATGTGGTTAGATTAAGTCTTTCAGCCTTTTAAGTGAAACGTTTATCTATAGTCCTGAATCTTTATGATGCCTTTAGTTAACTGGGGGCAGTATGACTTTTCATGAGGACTTGCAACTCACGTACTAATTGTAGTAATAAAAAAACGAACAAATTTGTATTTATCGGTCTGATTTTCAGATCATATAAAGTTCTTTAAAATTAGTGGTTTATGACTTTAGATCAACTACGCTACTTTGTAGCTGCCGCAAAATATGAGAATGTTGGTAAAGGGGCCAAGTCAATCCCCATCAGCGCAAGTGTAGTTAGTTCCGCGATTCGCTCCCTAGAAGAAGAATTCGATTGTACTTTTTTTTCACGCGAGAAAAAGAAGATGAAGATTTCAGCGGAAGGAGCGCATTTTCTTGAAATGGCCGAAAAACTTTTGGCTCAAGCTGACAGATTTGGTGAAGCCCTAAAAGGCGATTCAAGTCAGCTTAAGGGCCACTACCGGGTTGGGGCAAGCACGTACTTAGCCCGAAAAGTGGTGGCACCTGTTTGGACAAAAATGATCGAAAAACACAAAAACTTAAGCGTAGATGTCTGTTCGTCGCCTACATGGAACTTGGTTGAAGACACTTTAAATGGAAAAATTGATTTTGGAATTGGGTTTAGCCCAGCCCCGCATCCGGATCTAGATTCTCAGGTATTGTATCGAGGTATCTCTAATATCTTGGTTAGCAAAAAACACCCGATTCTTAATGAGCCAGTCGATAAGGCATACACGAAACTTCACCAATACCCTTGCACTATGCACATCGCTAGCTCAAAGGTCATCTCTGGCCGTGGTCATCCAGTGCTAAAGGCGGCTAACGCATTTGGTAGGATTAACTTTGGGTTCGACGACGATTATGTAGCTTTGGAAAACTTGAGGCATTCCAATAATTGGACTTTTATGCTAGATATTTTTTCGAATGAATTTAAAAAAGATCTAGTCCAATTACCTCTCCCCGGAAAATCGGATGCCCCTTATACAATCGAAGTCTTTCGGCACAAATCAGTGGAAGATTCATCCGTACTTCGAACTTTTATTGATGGCACGAAGGACCGAATCAAGAAAATAACAAAATGACGATGACGTTACACAAGCCTGAAGTGAACTTGAAATTAGGCCTACTCTATTGTTTAGGAAGTTCAGTCTTTTGGGGAACTCAAACCATTGCAATGAGCCTTATTGTAAAGCGAATTTCTCCTAGTGCTGTTGCTTTCTATAAGCTTCTAACAGCTTTAATATTTTTGTTCTTTTACATTGCGTGGACCAAAAAAATTCCCCGAATCCTGAAATTTGACTTAGTCTATGCCGGTTTGTTTGTAATTGCTGGAGCTGGACTGGCAATAAGTTATGGTTCATTTGCTTGGGCTTTTCGGTATGTGTCTCCAGGTAACGCTCAAATATATATTCAGTCGGCCCGAATATTGTTTATATTGGCAAGTATCTATGTTTTTAAAGAACCCTTCTCAAAAAGACAGTGGTTCGGACTCCTCGTTTTAGTCCCGGGATTTTACCTATTCTTTCAAAACCAGATTGAAGTCCCAGAGTACAACTCAAACTACGGCGTAGGTGTAGGTCTGGTACTCATCTCAGCAGTAGGTTGGGTTTTATTTGGCTTAACTCATAAACAGCTTTTAACTAGGTTTAAGACTTCCGAATGTCTCCTTGGTATCTATGTTGTTGCCGTACTTGCGCTATGTCCTTTTTCCGGGATAGATACTCTAATGAATCTGGCGCTTTTTGATTGGCTAGTGCTTTTATATATTTTTGCCAGTAACTTATTGGCATTTGTTTGCTTTAGTAAAGCCCTCACAGTTTGGGAGGCTTCAAAGGTTAGTGGGTTCTCATGCACGACGCCCATTTCGACAAATATTTTAATTGCCGCGGCGGCATTTGCAGTTCCTTGGTTAGGAATTCAATATGAAGCTTTAGATCATAAGGCAATCTTTGCATTACTTTTGATTGTTTACGGGGCGTTTATAGTATGCTCTGGATCTAAAACCGTTCCTCTCGAGTCGTCATGATAGTTATTCTTTTTTTCCGAATGATGATCTTCTAAAACAACTTTTTTACTTCGTTATATTTTATTTGTATAAGTTCCCTTGATTGAAGAGATCTATTTTTTTGAAAATTCAATAAGGAGAGTGAAGAATGGGTAAAAAAATATCTTGGTTAAACAATGTGATTTTAGGATTTTTGTTCAGTGGGGTCTTGATAGGGTCTAGCCTGGCATCTGACTTGAACGGATGGAACACTCTAGGTAACGCAAATTGGCGACAGTCAAACGGAATCATTGAAGCGAGTTCTGGAAGTGGTTTTCTTGTTTCAAAAAGACTATATCGTGATTTTGAACTTAAGCTAGAGTTTCGATCCGGAAAGAATACCAATAGCGGTGTTTTTATTAGGTGTTCGAACCCTCAGGAAGTTTCTGATTCTAGTTGCTACGAAGTTAATATCTTTGATCATAGACCTGATCCATCTGGTCGCACTGGTGGTATCGTTAATCTTGCCTCACCAAAGCTCTCAATCAATACCGAAGAAAAATGGAACAGCTATGAAATTTCCGCACATGCTGGTCACCTGACAGTTAGACTAAATGGTGTTGTGACGGTTGATACGCTAGATGACAGATTAAAGGAAGGACCTATCGCACTTCAGTTGGCATCCGGCAAGATAGAATTCCGAAACATTTCTATTAGAAGCGGTAGAGATCTAGCAAGGGATATTGTCGGAGTTTGGGATCTTAAGAGTTTTAGCTTAGATGATGGTAACGGAAACGTTGAGCCTTGGTGTGAAGGTTCCTTTGGTTCTATTTTATACTTCCAAAACTATATGTCTGTTTCTATCAATTGTATTTCTCAACCCGGGAAAAAGGTTTTCTACTCTGGGCCTTATGAAGTAAATGGAGCAACGGTCGTTCATAAAGTTAAAAATTATGGTGACGAAAAACTTCACCGGGTATTTCGCAGAAAAATTGAGATGTTAGATGTCAACCACCTCGATCTTGTCGGTCCTTTTGGAGATAAAGGTAAAGTTATTGTTTCGTGGAAGCGCCGAGATTCAAGTCGGTAGGTTTCATAATCTTCGTTAGGAAGTAGCTTTATAAAGTTAGAAAATATGTAATTTAGGGAGAGTAAAATGACTTTTATTGGAAGCTTGAGTTTTTGTAGGTCGGTAAGGATCTGGTTTGCTTTTTCTGCACTCTGTCTTAGTGCGCCAAGTAACGCAGAAATCACTCACCGAGAGTATGTGTTGAACGACCTAAATGTATTTGAATGGCCATATGTTTACGACTCTACCGCAGATCGCTTCACATTGGTTATATCGGGCAGTGATAAGAAAGGTTTTAAAGCGATCTTGCATCGATTCGCATGGAATGGAGAAACTGCTCGTGAAAGTATTTATGACCGCGACCAACAGTTTGAAAAAGTTGGGGAAATCGAGGTGATAAAAGAGGCCAGTTTAAAAGTAAATAAATTAAGAATTAGAAATTATGAGGATAACAATTATGGCTATGCGTCACTTAGTTTAAGCTCTGGCCTTGGAAAAATAGAGATTACCCCTTCACTTGTTGAAATCAATACGGGTTTACACAAAGGAGTATATCGTGATTACGCTATTTCTGGAAAGATGTTGTACAGGTTTCGAGGAACATTTGAGCCTAACGTTGAGGTTGTAGAAGAAGTCGGCAGTGAGGGTGGATATAGCCTAGGCCCTTGGCGTAGTGGCGATAATAGAGAAACCTTTATTGTTGTTTATGGTAATGAAGTGCGCGAGATTCAATATTGCGACGGAAAGCCTGTTGTATTTAGTTTTCCCTACGGATACGAACGTGATGACAATTTTGATCGAGTGCGATTACATTTACAGGGAAAACTTCCAATGACTCTAAAGTCACACTTATCTGGAAGTTGTATACAGCTGCTTGACAAAGGTGGTTCTGTAATTTTTGAAAAGCAATTTTAATTTTTTTATTGGAGGCCCCAGTTGGACGACTCAGGCTCTCATGGAGAGCCTTACTTCAACGCCTATCCTGGATTTTCTCAGAGATGTTAACTTCCCGTTAAGACTCTTTAGCAGCAATCAAGAGCCTTATGTTTGCACTTCTTATGAGAACTTGCACTTTACTCAAAAATTTAGAGAAAGTAGTGGCTCCACTTTTGTGCACCTAAGGATGTGTAAAGGCTGAGTGCGGTATGAAAATAAAGTCTTTATTTTCAATATATTGTACTGCTAGTAGCCTTATGCCTTGTTACGTCTATGTACCTCTGGAGTTAGATGGTTAGAGAGGGTGTTGACAAAATAGGCAGATTAGCGATAAGAAACACATCATTTAGTGCAAAATGCAATTTATTGGCATTTGTCGGAGTATTGATGGATTACATCGATTGCATTGAGAAACTTATCAAGGTTCTCAGGTCTAGTGGCAAGTTTCATTTGCTTTGTATTTGCGGGGCTCCGGGGTGGGCAAAAACCTATACGATCCGACGCGTCCTAACGGAAGAAGGTGCCGACTACCAAATGCTTGACATATATTCCAGCCCTCTTGCATTGTACAATCACCTGGCTGACTGTAGCGAGCAAATCTTAGTTATTGATGATGCGAGCGATTTATTTTTTAGCCCAAAAGCTATCTCAATCTTAAATGCAGCAACATGGTCGGGCATATCTCAAAGCAGTAAAAGAACTGTTACCTGGCCCTCAAACTCGGAAAAAGTGTCAATTCCACCGTTTGAGTTTCGCGGCAAGGTTATAGTGCTCGCGAATTTTTTTCCGGAAGCTCCACAAGCAAAGGCGCTTATCGACAGATCGCTTCATTACAACATCAGATTGGCACCAACCAAAATACCTGACCTTCTTTTATCTGCAGCCTATTCGAGCCATTTTGAAAACACTTGCTGTGCTGTTCAAGTCGCTAAATACCTAGGAAAGAAAGCCTTGCAGTATGAAAGTCATGGTCATTGTCCTATCAGTCTTAGAACTCTTGAAATGGGGGTTGAGATTGCCGAGGCTGACCCGGAATCGTGGAAAGACTTATTAGGGCGACTTTTGCCTCAGGCTGATGGCAAACTCTCGAAAGAAGGTGTAAACCAGCTTTCTGGTGGTCTTATTTCGAAGCTTTCGACGTCAGAGATGACTGTAGAGCAACAGTACGAAGAATTCAGAAAAGTAACTGGAAAAAGTAGACGTAGTTTTTTTTATCAACGAAAAAGCCTGGGTCTAGCAAGGTCTAGCCGAGTTGATGCTCAAAGAGGTGGCTTACAATGACAAGAAGGATGTCAAAATGAATAAACCGCAAAATATTATTTCATGGGATGATTTTGAAAAAGTTGAGATTAGGGTCGGAACCATTGTCGACGTTTCCGAGTTTCCTGAAGCAAGACTTCCGGCCTATAAGCTTAAGGTTGACCTCGGATTGTTTGGAGTTAAAAAGTCAAGTGCACAAATAACCAAACTCTATCGTCCGGAAGATTTGCTAAACAGGCAAGTCGTTTGTGTTTGTAACTTTCCTCCCAAACAAATTGGCCCAGTGATGTCCGAAGTACTGGTAACAGGGTTTATCGGTGAAGCTGGAGAGGTGGTTTTAGCGGTGCCAGATAAACCAGTGAGAAATGGTACAAACCTAAGTTGAAGGGGAGTTAAATTAAAATGAGATCAGAAAAAATGAGTGAAAAACCCGAGAACTATCTGAAGAATAATAAGAATAACGAAAGACATAAAAGATATTCACTAAATAAAAAGGAGTCTAAATTGAAATTTTTCTACATTTTATTGTGTTGTACTTTTATTTGTACCCCAGCTATAGCCTCTACTGATTGTCAGCTTACCTTTGGAATTGCTAAAGCTATAACGGGAAAAGTAGATTCAAAACATCCTTTATCAGCATTTATTGTCGCATCCGGTGTTGAAATGAAAGAAGATGGCCAGGGTGTTTTACTTAAAATAGTTGTGAATAATAGTGCTGCTGAAAAAGAGATTCGTCAGGAGTTTGAACAAGATCGTTTTTTTGAGTTTTATCAAAATCTCATAGGAAACGATAGAAGGCGCACTCAGGTTGTTCTCCCAGGTCAAGAAGCTTACCAATCCACAATGAATCTTGAAGATATACCCTTCAATAAAATTTCTACTTTACCGATCGAGCTTGATATTAAGTATATAAGCGGTGTTCAAGCATCAAAGAGTGATAACAGTTGGGTTGCAGTTTCTCACCTTTTAAAAGATCAGCCTGGTGTGTTAGAAGTTCTTGCGAGTCACATCCCAGCTCCAGACGGAAAAGGATTGCTGACCACGCATAATAGGGGAATCGGGGTATATGTTAATAGAAATGCTGATATTGCTAAATTTAAGAGTATGCTTACAGGAATCCCAACCCAAGTCGATTTCGTAAGGTTGAGATCTATGTCAGAGGCTCCCTCTTATCAACTTATGTTAGCGAAGTCGACCGGTAAGACTAAGAAATGGCTTGCCGAGAAGGCCGCTAACCCGGCATTAGTAAAAGTTGTTTTTACGGATGGAAGGCACCCAAATTTAAATATGAGTTCCTTAGAGTCTCACGGAGCTAAAAATGTTGAAATGCTTGATGGAAGTAGCCCTATTGCTGAAGAAAATCTGGACTTGTACGAATTCGGAGATACTTTTCAAGCATGGATGACCAAAAGTGTTTTTAAAAAATTGGCTTTTGTTAAGGCTATTGAGTCGTTTGAAATTATAAAAACCGGAACAATACCGAAAGATAAGATAAAACCATCTGTATCGGAACCATTGGTCTCAAGGCTTGCTCAAATACATTCTAGCTTAGCTCATGATTTTGATGACCTTAGTCCACAAGATTCCATAGATATTTTTGTAAGCTTTGGTAGAAAAATGTCATTAAAGCTTAAGAAACGCCCTGGCCGAGGTATCCCCAAAGTTGATTTTGAAAATTCCACTGGGCTTAATTTTTCACAGGATGAGTTTGCCGAAGTCGGTGGCCAATTTATAGCTGCATGTCAAGAATATGAGAGCATAAAAGTTGAAAATAGCGAGTACCTCCCAGACCTTAATAAGGGTCTTGTAATATTGCATGGAAAGATAGAAGAACTTAGGTCTTTACTGGACCAAGAATTTGTCGGGATTTTAGATGCTACAAATAATAGGGGGATTATCCGGCGTTAGTTTTTTTGCTCTGATACTAGATAGTGTTTTAATGTATTTCTTGCAAAGTAGCAGGGTGGTTGATTTTATTTAGAGCTCTTACTGCCAAAAATAGCGTTATAGTAAATAGACCCGATGGATTCAGCATCTTTTTTCGCTAAGCTTACTCTATTGATGTCCTCGTTATTGTTGATCATTATGACAGACTTTAAGTTGGCATATAGATGATCAGTTGCATCTAAGAAATCTTTTGGACAATTGAACATGTGGTATAAGTGATAACCCTGATGCCCATAAAACGAAGCTAGTACCGAAGCTGTAGACTTCATCGATATAACTTTGTCAAACTTTTCGCTCATTAGAATTAATTCTAGGGATCTATTGTCTTCTACGAGCTTCATTCCTTCTAGTTTCATAGAATCCACATTGGTTAGTCCTGGACGTGGCTTAAAATAAATGTGGTGGTCTGGGAAATTTTCTTTTACGTAGCTTAAAAATGACTGATAAATTTGCTCATCTTTTGCGGACCAACTAGGATAAAGAGGAATACGCTCTCCCGCTATGAGGATGGCTGGTTGTTTAAAAGTTCTGGTTTGAGAGTGCATATCCGTCAAAACAAAAAAAGGTGGAGGTACGGCTACCAGCTCACTGTTAGTGGTTTCATCTTTTTCACTGATGTAGAGCGCTTTTCTAAATGGGCTGACCTCGTAGTCTTTGCTGAAAACTAATGGGCTGTCACCACACCAGCGCATATTCATTACGGAGTATCCTAGTAACTTACTTAGAATATATGTTTTATAAGACAAATGAGGCCGTCTAATTTGAAAATCTTCTGAGGTGGTTGGATCGGTGCTGCATATAGCTATGAGTTTGCTTTTATCTTTTACATGCTTGCTTATGATATTTGCTGATAACTCCCTAAACGAGTTAATTAATATAACATCATAATTATTGATGATCTTCTTGATCATAACGCTGAAGTATATCCCGACTATGATTCCTTCAAGTAAGGATTTTTCTCGTGGGAATCTAAAATAATAAACCTTAGAGAAAAGGCCTTCGATTTGCGGCGTCAATATGTGACGCATAGTGCTTCTGATGACTAAATCAAAGCTAAGCGAATGATCTTTTGTGGCTAAAAGCTTGCAGACAGAAGAAAGTAAAAACAACTCCATCGGGGTGGAAGCTGTGATCAAAATGCGTTTTTGCACTACTAAGTCTCTGCCATAAAAAGCGGTCTGCGCTCATGAGTTTTTTCTGGGTGTTGCAATACGCCTAGTAAAGTTACAGATGCAAACCCATGATCTGTTAAGTAATCCCTCATCCACTTATGAGGATCATCTCCCATATCCGGGATTTCCGAGAATACTTCTATATTTTTGATGTCCTCATAATAGGGAAAGTCAAAAAACATTCGCGAGGTTTTGCTTGCGATAATTTTCAAAATTTCCGAGGCTCGTTTATAGCCGTAAACTTTAATCATATGGTGATGGATGGAGAGATATAAGACATTGTCGAAATTTGGCATGGAAGATAAGGTCTCTTCGTTGATTTCGAGCTCTTTAAAGTCTACATTTTTTATATTGAATTTCTTTTTTAACAGGTTTGCTTTTCGCAGTATGACAGGATCACGGTCGATTCCAGTAACCCACATTGAATCAGAAGACATGGTAAACGAGAAAAAGCCCGCTTGGCAGCCGATGTCTAAACAGCTATGGCCCACTAAATTCGGCTTAATGAGCTCGCTACGATCTGTAACGTTTCTCTTGCTTCCAGAGGAGTCATTTAAACTAAGTGGGTGATACCTGCTATAAAACCTATGAATCATTTCTAGGTCAATTTTGTCTTTGACGCTCAAAGAGTTTGGCTTGCCATAGTTTTGGCTTACAAAGTCTCGTATTTTGCTTTTAATCGTTGATCTTATACTAGTCACGTTTTCCCTACATAATATTGGTAGTGCATCCGAATTACTACTACTGGAACTCTTTTTAGCTTTAGCAGCTGAGCTATCGCTAGCCGATGATTTCCTGAGCCGTTAAGTATGTACTCCCCATTGCGATCTATCGAAACTCTGATTTCATCGTACCAGGTATTAAATCTATTCCAGCTCGATTTTCCAAGCTCTTTCTGGGTTAAACAGCCACTTTTTTGCATTTTTTTATGCAATTGACGGCACTTCTCTGCCTTATCTTCAATGATTGTGACTGCTTGTTCCGGAGAGGTCGTTCCTTTAGCTATCTTCTCAATATACTCGCTTAGACAGGTTAATGCTTTTACATCTTTACCTTCTTGGATGAGCTCTTTTATAAATCTCTGCTGTAACTTCTCTTCTATGGGGACTTTTTGCAAATCCCAGTCTCCCGCCTGAACGTAGTAGATGCTTGAGAAATAGCGATGACGATCGTAGTGTTTGATTTGGTTTGGATCCACATATTGCACTTCACGTGGGAAGTACCGCAACCCGCGGCTCTTAAATAGCTTCGCACATATCTTAGAATTGAACAAAAACTCTGAAATTTTATAGTCGATCACGTGCGCCCAATATGGTAGCCGAAACCATATCTTTTCTCGTAACCTATTAAGTTTTAGCTTTATAGTTTCGTTCATTTCAGGACCGATTTGGGTTTCAAATTAAACCTACGAGCACTAACAAACCCTTGAAAAACTGTCAAGTATTTGTGATAGTTATGGTGATTGTGGTGGATCTTATAAAAATGAAAGTAATGTCTAATTGATTAGTTTGAGATCGTGGATCTCCGCTATCGGAGGAAGGTCCATCTTATGGTTATTATTTTCGGCTGTCGTTTCTGTTGGACTGACATTCGTTGAAATTGGAATTGCCGGATTTCTGCAACTTTTCCTAAAAGCATTGGGCATTTTAGCAGAAGATGTTTCTAGTTTTTCTTTTGTTAATGATCTCAACTTTTCTAAACTAGAAATTGGTTTGCTGCTGATATTTTTGGCCACTGCCCGTGCAGCTAGCAATTTATTAATTGTTAAAGGAACTGTAACGGCAGGACAGCTATTTAATGCGAGGCTGCGAACATTCTCCCTTCATCAGATGCTGTTGGATAAAACCCCTAAGTATGTGTCGGTCTCGAAGGTTAACTTAAGAATTAGTGAGCTGTTTGTTAAGGCGTCTGAGTTCATTTCGATTGTCAATAAGTCCGCATGCTCGATCACTCAAGCGGCAGGTGTCTTTATATTCCTACTGTGGCTGGAGTGGCACTTAGCCCTGATCGGGCTGTTAGGTGCTGGGTTTTTAGGCGCAGTGACTTTATGGATTTATAAGCGGGTAGCAGCGATTTCTAAAACAATTCCTAAGCAACAAGAGAGGCTTCTCAAAGGCGTTGAGCGGGTTTCACGCAACTGGCTACTAGTAAGGATTCTTCGTACCGGCGAAAGGGAGTTTAATGCTTTGGCAGAAAGTAGCCTGATTTACGCAGCTAACTCCATCAGAGGGATGATATAT
>JANQHA010000367.1 GCA_028282865.1 Oligoflexales bacterium | reverse complement strand
AAGGTCGTAACTTAGAAAAAAGAAGAGGGTATGGAGAAAGGATAGGTAGCTCTGGATGATCGCTTAGATATTTTTGTATTTGGTACGCCTCTTTATTTGCAATTCCTTGACCACAGCCAACTAGAGTTAGCAGAAAAACTAAGACACTAATACGCTGCATTAATCGTTCTAAAAACATATCATCTAAGCTCATAAATAAATTCGAAGACAACATACAGGGCAGAGCCCTCCAGAATCAATCGTAAACCACAAACCGTGTAAAAAATCAGCACTATATAGGGGTCGCTATGATTTCAATATGTTATTAGCATAGCGTAAGTTTCTTAGCGATGCAGTAGTGCTTTACACTAACCAACTAACTATGGTAAGCCCACGGTCTATCGATCGACACAACCAAAGGAGAGAATATGAAAACAATTTTAGCAATCGCATTATTAGCTATTACCATCAGCGGTCAGGCTTTATCAGCGCCTCAGCTCGAGTATTGCGGCAAAGCTAAGTACGATGCTTATTATGGTCAACGGTTTGATGGAAAGTCAGCAAATGGCACCTCTAATATAGTAAAAGGCTTCATTATTCCGCTTAATAGCGAAGTGATAGACGCTTTACCAAGCAAAGATGAGGGCGAAGTCGAAGTCTGTGTGAAGGGAACCGCCTGGAGGGAAAATCCTAGTTGGACAAAGCTAATGATTTTTGAAGTAATAAGAAAATAGATTTGTACATTCAGTTTAGTGCAGGGAGGTACTAAACCCGAAAAGTCACCACAATTCACAGCACCAATTATAGCTTCATTATCTGCATAGCTACTTGCTTTCAGAAACGGTTTTAAGGCTTTGCTTTCGCATTACCAGGATACTTGGACTCAACCACGGGTCAGAAAGCAATAGTTCGAAACCTAAATCTACCCCATATCTAGCTATATTTTGTGCTATCAATAGATTTACGGCTATTAAAATAACACGTCCACCAGGTTTTGTAATGCGCGCTAGTTCCTCAAGTGCTTCTTCAGCCAGTTTAACTTCGGTAGAATAAAAGAATAAAGAAAAGGAGGATATAACCAAGTCATAGTTGTCTGAAGGCAAACCAGTCACCCTCATATCCCTTTCTATGAAGTGGCTAAGGCTCCTAATATTATTATCCAAAAGAATATCTAAACCAATAACATCAACGCCAAACCTACGAAGCTCTTCTACAGCAGCACCGCATCCACACCCGGCGTCTAAAACCTTCTTTCCAATAAGTGCCTCAGGCTGAAGATAATCCAGAAGAGACTTCTTTTTATCAACAACTTCAGTTCTAGAAAACGCAGAATCGATATACCCTAATAATCGACCCCAATTCCTAGAAGTTCTTTTATACAGAGGCTCTTTGACACCATGAACCTTGACACTGAAATCTGATATCTCAGTAGCAAATAGTGGCTCACAAGGCTCCTCGCCTCCTAATAAAGGCTTGGCTAAAGTCAGTAAGAAAATAAACAGAACTAATTTTAAATATATCATCACAATAAATACACCTATCTGTCGAGCGATAGGGCACTAACATACTGGTGCCAATAGGGCCAATAACAAAATTAATCTATATTTAATTTTGGCTGTTTATAGTGGAACCAGCACTTGCTATAAGATCACCACTCCCGCTGACTAGCCTCTCTAAGCCGATGCCTCACCACCTCACGGCCAAGTACTTCCAAAGTCTCGACCAGTGGTGGTGAGTCTTTGCGACCGGTTGTGATCAGGCGGATAGGCATGAAGTAATCCTTAGGTTTCCACTCAATTTGCTCACGGTATTGATCGAGGGTTTGCTTCAGGTGGGTAGCATCCCAATCGTAGACTTCATCTAACAGCTCTACTAAACCTTTGAGCATCTTCTTAAATTCTTTTGAATCTCGACCTTTCGGTAACACCTGAAGTCCGTCATAATTTAAAGAACCAGTAAAAAAGAAGCTGGCCTTATCAAAGAAATCCTCAAACTTAACTAGCCGTTCTACTAACAATGGCTTTAATTTTTTTAGGTAAGACTCGGAGAAAAATTCATCTCGCAAGGTCTTAATAAAAGTTTCATCATCGACCTTCTGCAAATACTGTTGATTGAGCCAGTTTAATTTGTCTTTGTCAAAAACCGGATCTCCGAGGTGAATATTTTTGTATTCAAATTTCTCGACCATTTCTCCAAGCGAAAACACTTCGACATCGTCACCCGGGTTCCAGCCCATCAGTGCTAGAAAATTGAGTAAGGCATCGGGTAGGTAGCCTGCACGCATATAGTAAGATAGCGAGACTGGGTTTTTACGTTTTGAGATCTTAGATTTATCTTTATTTCTAAGGAGAGGTAAGTGAATCCACTCGGGCTCGTCCCAACCAAAGGCTTTGTAAAGCTCTACATGTTTAGGAGTCGATGAGATCCACTCTTCGGCGCGGATCACATGAGTGACCCCCATTAGGTGATCATCGACGACGTTAGCGAGGTGATAAGTCGGAAAGCCATCCGATTTTAGTAGCACCTGGTCATCAATTTGTGCGGAGTCAAATTCTAATGGACCTCTTAATTGATCTACGAAGCTGATCTTGCCATCACTTGGAGTCGCTAAACGAACTACGTAGGGTGTCCCTTCATCTAGCTGGCGTTGAATTTCCTCATCTGACAAAGATCTGCAATGCCCATCGTAGCCGAGTCGAGCTCCCGAAGATTTCTGATCAGCCCTCATCTGATCTAAACGTTCTTTAGTACAAAAACAGCGGTAGGCATGTTTTGACTGAATTAGCTTGTCGACATGATCTTGATAAATCTGCTTGCGCTCAGACTGCCGGTAAGGCCCCGCTGGACCACCAATATCCGGGCCCTCATTCCAAGTAAGCCCCAGCCACCTTAGCCCCTCTAAGATCATGGCCTCGCTGGAGGATTTGGAGCGGGTTTGATCGGTATCTTCGATTCTTAGAACAAAGGAGCCGCCATATTTTTGGGCAAAAACATAATTAAACAAAGCCACATAGCCCGTGCCAACGTGCGGATCACCGGTCGGTGACGGGGC
>JANQHA010000142.1 GCA_028282865.1 Oligoflexales bacterium | reverse complement strand
GTTCAAGGAGAGTGGTCTCTGGTCTGCCTAGCCTTTAACCTGAGACGATTACACCTCCTCATGGGTGCGGCTTAAGCTTTTCTCCGACAGGCTGCTAGTAATATCCTTTTAGCGGAACAAGCTAAGGGTACTGACAACAAAGTTTACTTAATAGACTTTGGTTCTGTTCAAAATGCCGTCAACTTACCTCAAAGAACAATCACCATAGTTGGTACTTATGGTTATATGCCGATGGAACAGTTTGGTGGACAAACTGTTCCGGCATCGGATCTGTATAGCTTAGGGGCGACTCTAATTTATTTGATGACTGGACGACATCCAGCAGAGTTACCTCAAAATGAAGGACGCCTTGCTTTTGAGCAGGTTATCAACCTCAGTTCTGGGCTAGCTAATTGGCTAAGGTTAATGATTGAGCCAAGTCTTGGACGACGACTAAACTCGGCAAAAGTAGCTCTAGATTCTTTAGAGGCAATACATCAGAAAACTCAAGAATTCAATGTTCATCAGTCTAAAATAAATGTAGATCGCCTTTTCGATAACTTAGATAAGCTTCATTCCTACTGACTTCGAGGATCAGTGCGATCGCTCATCGCTGTAGGCTGGGTTGATGTAAGGAAACCCAGCATTCTTAGCTAATCAGGACTATGGCTGTTTCACCAAAATCCTGCAACCGCCACCTAACTATCCGGTTGCACCCGACCATAGTAAAGCTATTTTTTGACTTTGGAAGCCTCTGTAGCGGGTGAACCGGGGCGTTATGTGTCCAGCGAACTAGCGACCGAACCATTCTCCTGGAGCAACAGCTAGGTATGAGCAAACCTGTCGAACCTTCTGAAGACGAGATCATTCGCAGTTGGCATGTCCGTGCGCGAGCTTACGATGATCTCATCGGTCGTTGGTCCATTTTCACTGAAATGGTCGATCGTCTCATAGACCTGATTCCAAGCGACTTTGCTGGCCACGCTCTTGATATCGGCGGTGGCAGCGGCCTTCTTTCGGAACGCCTACTTGATAGGCATTCAAATGCCAGCATAACCCTTGTGGAACCTGCGGAAGAGATGCGTTCATTGGCGCTGCATCGTCTCGGAGACCGTGTTGAGATTCGTGACGTCACTAGCCATGAGGTAGGCGAGCTAGGTATAGTTGCCGATGCTGCGCTTTGTAGTGCTTCCTTTCATCTTATGAACGAAAACACCACGTTGCCGTCTGTCGCCGCAGCACTCAAATCTGGTTCTGTTTTCGCGGTGAATCTTTGGGGACATTCCTTCGATGAAACGGCGACTCTAGATCAAAAAGTAGATTGGACGGTGTTCGTCGATCTAGCGCTTTGCGAGAGCGGGGAGCGGCCTTTACCCCGCCCAAAGAGAGCACCGTCTCGTCTTCGTAGCGCAGATGGGCTACGCCGAATAGGAGAAGCCTGTGGGCTCCACCTGCAGGAGAAACAGATCGTAGAATCGAGAATCGAGACGCGTTTCAACATCGAATTCGCCGCAATGACAGATATATTTCTAGACCATGTAGCGCCGGTGAGGCGGGAACGTATCATCAATCGCGCACTGGAGCTATGCACTGGTATTGATACGATCTTCTCGGTGGACTTCCGCTTTATCAAAAAGTAGAAAAACTATGGATGCTAGGCGCCCATCCACGCTGCTAAACTGGGTTTGAGCTGCTAGTTAATCAGTGAAGATAACCTAAAAGTTATCTGTCAGCATTCAGAGCAGGTTCCACAGTGGGTTTTGTAGCCGTGAAACTAGACTCCGAGTCTAGCGTGGGTGGCTTTATTAAGATCGGGGTCAACGTCCTGAAATTATGGAGTTCCTGACCAGAATAGGAGAGCTTACTTATGATACATCTACAGAACTATAACCCAGAAGATTGGGATGCAATTGCTGTCATTCACGATCGCGCAAGATTGGATGAACTAAGGGCTTCAGTTGGTGTTGAAGCATTCCTATCATTGGAGGCTACGGCTGAAAATGAGGGATTATTTGAAGGAGAAGTTTGGGTAGCTTGCGATGATAAAGCCATAGTTGGATTTATTGCCTTTGCCGATGATGAGGTAACTTGGTTGTATGTGTCGCCCGACCATTATCGACAGGGAATTGGAAGAATATTGCTACGACAAGCAATCAATCGATGTGGTGAAACTGTGCGTACATCTGTGCTGAGTGGTAATGATGCAGCCTTACATCTCTAAACCTTATCGGAAATTAAGCCAGTAAAATATCTAGACAACAGGGTGTCAGGCAGAGGGTAGCAGTTATGCAACTGAATTATGAAGCACTTCAGAGCA
>JANQHA010000053.1 GCA_028282865.1 Oligoflexales bacterium | reverse complement strand
TCCCACGGTATTTTCTAAATTGGAATCGGTAGTTTTACAAGAAATAACCAAAATACAAAGCACAAAGAACCTGATAGCCATATTAGTTTTCCCTATAATTTATAAATGATCTTGAAAAATCATTGCTAGCACAATGGTAATATCTTGTCAATTTATCTGCCTACTGTAATAATGCTGACTGCTTCTGCTAAGGCTAGCCATGACCGATTTCAATAGACCAGCAGTTCTTTGGTTCCGAAACGATCAGCGGATATCGGATAACCCTGCTTTGTTCGCAGCATCAAAGCACAAATCTCTACTGCCCGTTTTTATTTGGTCGCCAGAAGAAGAAGGTCCTTGGGAGCCCGGAGGCGCGGCGAGCTGGTGGCTGCACCGAAGCCTTATAGATCTCGACCGTAACCTTAAACAAAAAAATAGTTCACTTCACGTGTGCCGGGGAAATACTCTCGATCACCTTGAAAAAGTCATCAAACAAACAGGCGCAGCTGCTGTTTACTGGAACCGCCGATACGAGCCAAAAATAATCGAGCGAGACAGCAAAATTAAAAGGTCCTTAATTGACGACGGGATTTATGCTGAAAGTTTTAATAGTTCGCTGCTAAACGAACCCTGGGAAGTTCTAAAAAAAGACGGTACACCTTATCAAGTGTATACAGCATATTGGAAGGTCGCCAAGCTCAAAATAAAGAAGACCGATACCAGCAGTCGGGTTAAAATGCCACCGCTTCCAAACAACTTTAAGACCGAATCAAACATCGATAGACTGAATTTAAACCCAACTATAACTTGGGATGATGGTTTTAAAAAATTCTGGCAGCCTGGTGAGGCCCATGGAAAGAAACTAATTTCAAACTTTTTAAAAACGAAGATTAAAACATACAACACCAGCCGAGATTTACCAGCTATCAGCGGAACCTCGCTTCTCAGCCCATACCTTCACTTTGGCAATATAAGCCCTCGCAAAGTATGGTCTTTAGTAACTAATACCCCCCACAACGACGACAACTCTCAGCAGTTTCTTAAAGAGCTCATCTGGAGAGAGTTCGCGGCTCAGCTGCTATACCACTTTCCTCACACCGATAAATTGCCACTTCGGGACGCATACAGAAAATTTCCTTGGAAGAACTCGGCAGCTAAATTAGCCAGTTGGCAGCAAGGTAAAACCGGCTATCCAATTGTTGATGCTGGCATGAGGCAACTTTGGCATATCGGCTGGATGCACAACCGCGTTCGTATGATTGCAGCTTCATTCTTAGTCAAGGACCTTCAGATCAACTGGTATGAAGGAGCCAGGTGGTTTTGGGATACGCTGGTAGACGCAGACCTCGCCAGCAACACTATGGGGTGGCAGTGGACGGCAGGATGCGGGGCTGACGCTGCACCTTATTTTAGAGTGTTCAACCCTATGCTGCAGGGATCTCGGTTTGACCCTGAAGGTATATATATTCGCCGATGGATTCCCGAACTTAAAAATTTGTCCAATAAATGGATACATGCACCATGGGAAGCCCCGCTCGAAGAGCTTAGAAAAGCTGGTATCCAATTGGGCAAAGATTACCCTAAGCCAATAGTTGATCATTTCGAAGCAAAAGAACGGGCTTTGCTTGCTTATGAAAAAATTAAGATAAAAAAATAATTTCAAATACTAGAACGAAGAGCCAGTTCCTTCGGGTGAGGATTTAGATAAGACTGCTCGATCAAATATTCGACTCCTAAAATATTTGCGTAATGTCTAATAAGGGTGATTGGAACAACAACAGGAACCAACCCAGCACGATAGTCCCGAACACTGGTAAGAATCTCTTTTCGTACTTCGACATCCAAATCTTTTTTAAAAAAACCAACCATATGCTCCATCACGTTTACATGCTTAGCCGCGGTGGCTCTCTTTTTTAAAGCCTTCATAAAAAGCAACTCGTACTCATCTAGAATCACGCGAATCGGTCTTTTCTTGGCATTCGCTACCAACCTACCTAAGATCCTATATGTAGAGTTGCAATGAGATAGCACGGTAAACTTGAATCTACTATGGAATTTCACTAGTTTCCCAACCGATGGCCTCGGGTACATCTTTACCTTAAAATCATGATAGGCAAAAACTCGATTGATCCAATTTTCTCGTAGCACCGGGTCACACAGCCGACCTTCCTCTTCTACTGGAAAA
>JANQHA010000046.1 GCA_028282865.1 Oligoflexales bacterium | reverse complement strand
AGAGCACAGAAATATGTGGCTGATACTTAAGAAAGCTACCGTCTGACTCATCGGCTTCGGCAACAAACAATGAACTGCTGCTATTGGCGGACGCATGCTAGACTTAGATAGTCCCGCGAGGGTTGGCAGCAGTTCATTGTTTGTTGCCGAAGCCGATGAGTCAGACGGTAGCTTTCTTAAGTATCAGCCACATATTTCTGTGCTCTCAAATATAGAAGCTGATCACTTAGATTATCATGGCGACTTATCTGGACTTGCCTCCTGCTTTCAGTCATACCTGAATAACACTCAAGAGGATGGCTGTAGCATCGTATGTTGGGATGACCCACTTTGCAGAGAGGTGAGTGACCAGGCTAACGTTAATCGCCTCACATATGGAATCAATTTAGGTTGTGATGTTAGAGCTATCGACATCCATAGTTACGAAGGTAAAACTGAATTCACGGCAATTGTTGAACGTGATCAAGTTCGGTGTAAAGTAAACTTAATTGGCAAGCATAATGTTTTGAATTGCCTCGCTGTTCTTGCAACCGCTAGGGCGCTGCACCTTGATGTCTCGCTGGCAGCAAAGAGTTTAGCATCTTATAAAGGAGTTGCGCGTAGACTTAATCTTATCGCCGACCTTCCAGACCTTTTAATCTACGACGATTATGCACATAATCCTGGAAAAATTATGGCTTGTCTCAAAGCGCTAAAAGAAAATTTAGACTCTCATAGACTATATGTTGTATTTCAACAACATCGGTTTTCAAGGCTTAAAACAACATTTGAGAAAACCAGCGAGTCATTTAGCTACGCCGACCATGTTTTTGTCTTACCGGTTTACGCAGCCGGAGAGGTAGCAGATGACAAATATACGCCAGAGTATTTAAGCAAGTCGATTTCGATCGCCTCCAAGGTGAATTGCACTCCCGTGAGCAGCACCAAAGACACTGCCGAGCAAATTATTAAAAAAATTGAAAAACCTGCTATCATAATAACTATAGGAGCGGGCAATGTCTGGACCGTAGGCAACAAGCTCAAGGAGATGTTAATTGCGAGCAAAGCGTCGAACAAAGAGATCGATCACAAAGAAAAAGAACCGGATACTTAACATCAAAAGATTTACCAAGCTTATATTGCTATCAGCATCTCTTGTCTTAATCTCTTTCACGATATTTAAATTAGCGAGTAGCTTAAAAGTCGATAACCCACCCGCTAAAAACAATGTAGTAAAGTGGAAGATAAGCGTAGACCTTTTACCAGCGCAGCAGGCTAAAAATATAAATCTAGACACCCTTAAGAAAGTCATCCTTAGTCAGGTCGGAAAAGCTCAATCAACTAAGTTAGACAAAGTTGCTAAAAACTTACAAAAAAAGTATCAGGCCAAGCAGGTCTCCCTGGTTCACGTGTCAGATAACCAGCTACACGTGCGTGTTTTATTGCATCAGCCAATTATGGTTATAAATGCAGATCGCCTTAGATTTTTATCTACTGACGGAGCTATCTACGGAACTGTCCAAAAAAACACAAAAGGCTACCCCAAATTGTCAGGGGTATTATCTGAAAGGTTGAATACCAAAAGCTTTAATTTTCTAAATGGCCAGTTGATCACAAGCTCCAGAGAAGACATTTTGATAAAAAAATCTATGGCGATTCTTAAAAAGACTAAAGAAAAAGGCATCGTATTTAAGAAAATATCTTATAATAAAAATGATGGATTTTTAATAGAAAATGGTAAATTTTTTAAAAGAATAATAATAGGTTTTTCTGATTTTAATTTAAAAATAGAAAAACTTTCAGAAATTTTAAACAGAGTTAAACGCAGAAACAACTATGCTGAAAAAATTGAACTAGATTATAGCGGAAAAGCTTTTGTTAAAGAAAAACCAGTCAAAAAATAAAAATTCTTTACAAAATGGTATACTATAGAAGTAAGCAAACAATTTATCGCTAGTTAGGCATAGTATGTGATGAATTGGTTTCGAAAAAAGTCTCTTTTTGCTCTCGACTTGGGTACTAGCAAGTTCTGCCTAGCTGCCCTACGACGCGCTAGTCTAGATGAATCACCGAAGTTAGACTTAGTCAGTGTTAAAGCCAAAGGTATGAATCGAGGCATGCTAGCCAATTTTGAAGAAGCAAAGCAAGCCTTGAACGCCCTCATTGAAAAAGCCGAAGACCAACTATGCTGTGATATCGACCAAGTCGTAGTAGGAATTGCGGGTAGCCACCTGAAAGGAAAGCAGGCTCGTACAAGCTTTCCCCTGCATCAAAACAAAGTAACCCACCAGGTGCTAGAGCTACTATCAAATCATGCAAAAATCCAAAATAGCATTGAAGGCCATGAAATCCTTCATACTGTGCCCATTAATTTTCAGATCGATAACAGAGAAGAAATAGACAACCCCCTAGGGTTTTCCGGGCACCTAATAAAAGGATCGTACCTACAAATTTATGCTGACGAATCGTATGTCAAAGACGTCGTAAGGCTTTGTAATGAATGTGGTTTACAGGTCACTAATCTGTACGCTGAGCCGCTTGCTTCGTCGTGTGTCAGCGTTCCCGACCGATTTAAAGAGCTAGGGTGTGTGGTCGCAGATATTGGCGGTGGCACGACTGACGGTATTGTATTTCAAGAAGGCAGGCCGGTATCCCTTTTTACGGTCAACGTAGGCGGCTTTATGATGACCAAAGACATCGCCATCGGACTAAACCTTCTTGGCCCAGAGGCGGAGCGGGTTAAGTGTCATTTTGGCCTTTGCCCAGCTGATGGCTCTCAAAGCAGCCTAGAGGTTTATAATGCCGAAGAAGAGCTAAAATTGGTTCAGTGGCGAGATGCCTTTCAGATACTGGGCCCCAGGACTGGAGAGCTCGCGCACGCTATTGGCAAAGAGATTGTAGACTATAAAGGAATGCTGCCTGGTGGAGTTCTATTAACGGGTGGTGGAGCGAATGTACGGGGCATTCAGGAATATTTCCATGATCAACTAAAAATACCCGTCAACCTTTCATTGCCACAGCTTGATGTGAATACTTTCATGGTTTCCAAAGAAAAGCACAAAAAAGAATCATATAAAAAAGCTCATTCTAGTAAGTTTGCTACCGTGCTTGGGTTACTAAACCTTGAGATATCCTTCCTGAACCAATCTTCCTCAAAAGGCTACTCCATCTGGCCAACGCGCACTTTGTCGCAATTTATTAATTGGATAAAAGAACTTTCTTAAATTTCCTCCATTGACACAATAAAGCTAATCTTTTTATACTTTTATAGGCAAAGATTTTAAAATTTTATTTAATGCGCCTTAAATGTGCAAGGATGCACAAAACAAAAAACAGGGAGTGTATTGTTATGAGCTTTGATTCAGAAAAAATTATTCCCCCCGGGGCCAATATCAAAGTGATCGGTATGGGCGGCGGCGGTGGTAACGCAGTCAACACTATGATTAAATCGGGCGTCGAAGGGGTTGAGTTTATAGCCGGAAATACGGATATCCAAGCTCTACGATTCGCTCTACCCGAAAGAAAAATTCAAATTGGTAAAGAACTTACCAAAGGCCTAGGCGCAGGTGCTGACCCTGACGTTGGCCGCGACGCGGCATTGGAAGATCGTCACGAGATCCAAGAAGCTCTTGCTGGTGCGGACATGGTTTTTGTAACC
>JANQHA010000028.1 GCA_028282865.1 Oligoflexales bacterium | reverse complement strand
GAACAAGGCTCCTGCAGCACCTAGAAATACAATTTTCAATCCCTTCAATAGCACTGATAACCCTCCTCTATAGTTCTTTGGAAACAATGCTTAATTTCTCTATACTCACTAGTGTAATTAATTAAAAAAAATATTCCAACCCTTAAGAACAGTTATGTTTAATAAAAAGGTTGAAAAGAAGGTTTATCAATTGCATTAACCATTGAAAAATCTGTGGATAACTTTCGTGAATACGTTACTGCTCAAGACTTTTAGAGTTTTTAAGAATACTTTCAAGCTGGGGAAAGTTTTTTTATTTTTTTTTTCATTTTAACTGTTCGATTCGCGATAAACCCCGTTTATCTAGCACCAAACGGAAGTATTCGTGAGAAACAGTACGATCTTTCTTCGATTTTGGCCGAGGCCTATATTTTAATATCAGGTCAACATAATAAACTTTGGGCATCATAATTTCTAAGCCACCATTATCGCGATCACTGACTAAACCTAAATGTAAAGGAGAGTCGAGCCGGGAAAGAAAGGACTCGATATTTAGTCTAATAATATCGTCTAGGGACTTAACCGGATAATGAAGCCTCTTCAAAGCACTCTGGTGTAATATAATCTGCTTTGAATACCTCAAAACCTCCATGGACTGCTCGCTTAAATCAACATCAAATCCGGTATTTGCAAGCCGTAAGGCCTGGACATCAACCGGTAATTGCTCGACTTTTACATAATTAACCATTTCATTCAAAACACCTAGTTTAACTTTTTGATCGTATGTATCGGAAAAATAGATGTTGGAAGCAATATCTGGCCGTCTTTTAAAAATACCTCTTTCAAAGCGTGATCGGCCTAGTTCTTTGATCCTATCCTTCAAAACATAGGACATGACAAAGCTAATAGTGATAACAAAGATACTGGTCGCAGATAACGCTTCAAAAACATTGAACCCGCGAAACGAGGAGTAGTTCCAAATCAGCAGGGTGGCGAAAAGAGCCCATCCGGCAGCCATCCCAGCCGCGACCATATAACCAAACTGCTGCTGAAACCTAAAGAATGCATCTGGACGTACTGTTAAATATAGTACTGACCAAATGCGACGCTTCAACGAGCCCCTTCTATGCATATACTCTTCAAGGAGTAAACGTGAGCTATTTTCCGACACCCAAAAGAAGCCAGCCTTACGGGAGTACCACCGTTCAAGCCTTAGTAAAGCATTTACCTTAGATCGGAATGATTTATAAGCTGTCTTTTGAGAGTCGATCACAGTCAATAGCTTCAACAAACCGTCACGATAACAATAGCTGCAGTACTCATTAACTAAACCAAGCTCTTTTTTGAGCAATATAGCTTTATCCGACTCTAGCTCAGAAGCTTTGCCTAATAGCTCTCGACACACCTGCAGCAAACGTCGACCTTTATCTAGAGTCTTCATAGCCTCCAAAACAGCTTCATCAATTTGCTCCGGAGATTTAGCTCTCTTTAGCAACACACTCTTGCGCTTAATACGGCGCCAAAAATAACTTACAAAGCTACAGCCAAACAACCTGACTTCGTCGATCGCAGAAGCTGACGAGTATTGGGCCCCAGGCTTAGCCAGTGCATCAATGCTCGCTTCGATGAGTCGGATGGGAGAACCAAAAACATCGTCGTCTCTAATCTCGCCCATAAGGTCGACGTATGACAGCTTAGGCTCGCGAAACCGGATGAGTGCCCGCATATCGGCGTAGAACTTAGAACGATCGTAGGTTATGGGATTAATCCCAAATTGCTGAGGGAAAAACATGTAGGCGTCGACACTGTAGCACGGATTAAACCCACGACTTTCAGATTCAAATGAGTAGGTAAAAATGGTTTCGAGCTGAGTTCTGTCGTGAATTTTAACTTTGGACTTAATGTTTTTACTAGAGGATAGCGTTCTAGAACTGCTAGATTGCTTTTTTTTTGCGGTATGATTTGGACTACTTTCAGTAAAATCAGCGACGCTCCCTGTCATGATCTACCCCCTCTTTCAAAAACTTTCCTGCTCAATATGCTTGCGGCCTTGCTCGGTGATCTCTCTACCTCGGGGCCCGCGCCTTATTAGCCCATTGTGCACTAAGAAGGGCTCATAGACTTCTTCGATAGTAGATCTATCTTCACCGATAGTATGCGCAAGAGTTTCTACCCCAACTGGACCGCCATCATAGCGACTGAGTAGCGTCGACATAATCTTCCTATCTAGGGGCTCTAATCCTCGGCAATCAATCTCCATACTGCTCAAAGCCACATCAACTCGATCAGCAGTGACAGTGGACTCACCTTTAACTTCAGCAAAATCTCGTACGCGCCGCAAAAGCCGGTTAGCAATCCTAGGAGTTCCTCTAGAGCGAATTGCGAGCTCTTTCGCAGCGCTCGCAGATAAGTTGATTCCTTCGATATGAGCTGATCTAGTAATAATTTGAGTCAGTGAACTTACATCATAGTACTCAAAACGCTCTCTGATTCCAAAACGACTCACGAGAGGACTACTCAAAGAAGCCATACGAGTAGTAGCCCCGACAAGGGTAAAAGGAACTACAGGCATCTTGATACTGCGAGCAGTCGGTCCTTGCCCAACAACAACATCGATATAAAAATCTTCTAACGCAGAGTATAAAATTTCTTCGACTACTATCGAAAGACGGTGAATCTCGTCTATAAATAGCACTGAATTGACCTCGAGGCCTGCTAGAATACCAGCTAAATCTCCAGCTTTATCTAGCGCAGGGCCACTAGTTTGTACAAAGGGAACGCCAAGCTCGAAAGATACGATTTTTGCTAACGAGGTTTTGCCTAACCCAGGAGGGCCGTGAAGTAATACATGGTCCAAAGCCTCGGTCCGTCGTTTAGCAGCCTCGACATAAACCCGCAAGTTTTCTCGCGCGCGCTCTTGCCCCGGGTATTCATCAAAGCTCTTAGGCCTGAGTCGGTTTTCTGGGAGTCGCTCTTGACTAAGCTCTTCAGCCGAAGCCTGAGCATCAAAATAGCGCGTTACTTCAACGTCGGTCTTTTTTTCCATAACATCACCGTATAACTAGAATAAAGGTGAGTCCACACCCTTGTCTATAACAGGTGTAGACGATACTTCAGAAGACCCCGGCCCAAGCTCAACCAGCGCCTGCCGCATCATACCTTGAAAATCAACCGCTTCTCCGTCTTTTTTCAAAATACGAGTTAAAATCGGGTTTATCACCTTTGCTTTAAAGCCAAAGTTCTCTAATGCTGACCGCACGTCATCTACAATCTCCGGCTCGACGCTTGAGATAGCGGGCTCTTTGGTGCCAATAGTCGCCCCTTGCAGTTTTTTTATTTTAGACTTTAATTCTACAAGGATTTTTTCGGCCGAGCGTTTGCCAATACCTGGAACCATCTCGAAAACATCAACCCGTTGGTCGATGACCGCCTGCTTGATCATATCGATAGACAATGTAGATAATATAGCCAGCGCAACCTTCGGGCCAACTCCACTCAGACCTATGAGAGTACTAAATACCGACTTCTGCTCATTAGTGATAAAGCCAAATAGCCGGATAGCATCTTCTCGAACGTAAGTATGAACCCAAAGCTCCACATCACCTTGGTCATCTTTCAAATCACACAGACTGGTTAGTGGCATTTCCAAACCATAGCCAATTCCGTTGACGTCAACGACCACTGACGATCCCGTAACTCTTATACATCGACCTCGAATCCATTCGATCATCATGATAAATCCCCCGTCTCGGGTTGCTGCTGGCCTTCTACTCTACCTTCTTCTAGACGCTCGGCGACTCGAAGCCGCAAGTTCTGTAACTGCGAGATGCCATCTTGTCGGGAAGTTGGCTCATCGCTAGACAACTTGCTAAGCACCTCATCGATGATAGAAACATCCTGTCGACCAATTTCTACGAGACCATCGATGAGTTGATTGAAGTTCCTAATTACATACTTTAGCTCGTCACCGTCACGTACGGTCAAATGGCCCGCCCAACGGCCCATCTCTATCTTGCGAAAGCTACGAACCAAACTATACATCGGACCAGCAATTTTATGGGTTATAAAAATACCCATAAAACCAATTAAGCTGATATTAATAATTGCCGCTACAACCATAATCCCTAAAATAGGCCATGGTAGAAAACGCGGTATTCGTAAAATCTCGAATACATACAATGGATATAAAAGAACAATCGCGGTGACCAGGGTAGACACAATGCCGACACAAGCAGCGGTGTATGAATACCTCAGCTGAAAATCTCGGTTGATGAGGTATATTCGTTTTCGGTGTTTGGCGGTTTGGCTCATTAGTATAATATAGCGCCGCTTAATGAAAAGGCAAAGTCAAAACTCAAAGCCCCCAAGCGCTCGTATTGCGACGTGGGGGCACATTTTTTACTTACAACGTATTCGTAACGACCTGATGAGGGGAACTCCTACTTAAGTGCGTCGACTTTGTCTAATTTCTCCCACGGGAAATTATCGCGGCCAAAGTGCCCATAAGCAGCGGTTTCCAAATAAATAGGCCTCAACAAATCTAGGCTTTCGATAATACCTTTAGGAGTGAGTCGGAAAACCTCTCTCACCCGGCTGGTTAACTCTTGAGAGCTAAGCTTCGATGTTCCATATGTTTCGACAAAGACACTTACCGGTTCCGCAACACCAATCGCATAAGCTAACTGCACTAAACACTTATCGGCTAGCCCAGCCGCGACGATATTCTTAGCGATATAGCGCCCCATATAAGCCGCTGAACGGTCTACTTTAGTTGGGTCCTTACCAGAAAATGCGCCACCGCCGTGGGCACCATGGCCACCGTAAGTATCGACAATAATTTTACGACCGGTTAAGCCACAGTCTCCTTGGGGCCCGCCGATAACAAAACGACCGGTAGGGTTGATATGGTATTTGGTTTTTTCATCCAATAACTCGCTTGGAATCATTTTTTTAACGCAGGATTCAATCACATATTCTTCTAATTCTTTATGGCTAACACCTTCAGCATGCTGGGTTGATATAACCACTGCATCGATGCGCGAGAGTAAACCGTTTTTATACTCTGCCGTCACCTGACTTTTAACATCCGGTCTGAGATAATCGACATCCTTACTCTTCCTAAGCTGCGCCAACCTTCGAAGCAGACTATGCGAATAACTAATAGTCGCTGGCATATACTCTGAAGTTTCGTTACTGGCATAGCCAAACATCATACCTTGATCACCAGCTCCCTGGTCCTCATGAAGACCTTGACCTTCAGAAACACCCTGAGCGATGTCCGGTGATTGCTGTTCTACAACAGAAAGTACGCCGCAGCTCTTATAGTCAAATCCTAAACTACCGTCAGTGTAGCCAATCTCTTTAATCACATCTCTGGCAACTCCAGCATAATCAACCTGAGCATTAGCAGTAATTTCTCCAGCTATCACCACCAAACCTGTCTTAACTAAAGTCTCGCAGGCAACTCTTGCGGTGGGATCTTGTGCCAATATGGCATCAAGTATACCGTCACTTACCTGGTCTGCGACCTTATCGGGGTGACCCTCACCGACCGACTCCGAAGTAAACAAATAACTATTATCAGACATTACAAACCCTTTCTCATCAGCAGCTCAATACAGTTATCACTACCAAACTTTGCTTCACCTAATCCAAACGCCCGCCCCTGTTCGTCAGCTAAAAGAATGGACGTATAACTATCTATCGACTCTTGGTGAAAAGTTTCGAGTTCTACAGATTTAGCAAAATGTAGCTGAGATACCAACAGTTTTTGTCCTCTAAGCAGTCGTTTAGTCCATCCAGCATCAAGAGCCTTCCAAACGGGTACTCCTAAAGACACCTTTTCTGTAGGAATAATATGCTGATTTAGGTCCTCTAGCGATTTAATTTGCTCTAACGAGACCGACTGCGACACTGATATTCCTGCGGCGACAGTACGGTATATTTGGGTCACAGTACCTATATTACCTATAGTTTTAGCGATATCTTTCGCCAATACCCTTACATAAGTACCCTTAGAGCAGCGTGCCCGTAAGCGGATCCAGTCGGCGCTTGCATCAAGCAAACAAATTTCCTCCACAACCACCCTACGCTTTAAATCATTCAATGGAACCTGATCGATTAGCCCTTTACGTGCGTAATAATATAGCGGCTTTCCCTTATACTTAACCGCCGAGTATATTGGGGGCTGCTGCTCTATAGAGCCAGTAAACGAGTCTTTTAATATCCGCTCGAGATCGGAAGTTAGAAATGGCTGGATATCTTGCCTTTGCACGACCTCACCCTCATCATCCAGGGTATCAGTCTCCACTCCTAGCTTAACGGTAAATTCATAGGTTTTAGGAAGCTCCAACAACATATCTTGAAGTCGTGTCGCCTTACCAAATAGTAGTGGCAAAACGCCGCTTGCCATGGGGTCAAGAGTCCCGACATGGCCAAGTTTTACCCTGCCCACACAACGCTCTATCTGTCGGGACACATCTTTGGACACCATTCCAATAGGTTTATTAATTGGAAGCATCCCCGATACGGGAGATTTCATATAATTAGACCCTAAGAGATTCGACTAATTTTTCAATATGAGCACCGCGCTCCACACTTTCATCATAGAAAAAACGTAAGTTTGGAACTCGACGGACATCCAGGCTGTCAGCCAATTGGCGGCGCAGGTAGCCGGTGGCTCGCTCTAAACCACGCTTAACATCTTTACTATTTTCAGTTCCAACATAAGTTCTGTAATAAACTGACGCTAACTGCAAATCAGCACTCAACCTCACGGCAATAATAGTGACACTCCTTAATCTCGGATCATCTAAAGTCTCGGCTTGGAAGCATGAAGCTAAAATATCTCTAATCTCAGCAGAGAGCCTTTGTTGACGTAACCCCATTTAGTCTTTCCCTTATAGTGTCGGTCTAGATTCGATCACCTCGAACGCCTCTATGACGTCGCCTACTTTAATATCATTATAATTCTCAAAGCCGATACCACACTCATAGCCACTTTTAACTTCCTTAACATCATCTTTAAACCGTCTGAGTGAACCAATTTTTCCACTATAAATAACAATCTCGTCTCGTATCAGCCTAAGAGAAGAACTGCGGGTAATCTTTCCGTCAATGACCGCTGAACCTGCAATGGTTCCGATTTTAGGCACTGAAATAGGTTGTCTAACCTCAGCTTGGCCAATAACAACTTCCTCTAATATAGGAGGCAACTTACCAGCCATCAAATTTTTAACAGAGTCAACCAAGTCATAGATCACACTAAAATAATTAATTAGAACTCCCCGTTCTTCTGCTAGATCAGGAAGACCCCTTGTAGCGCGAACATTAAACCCAATCACAGCCGCTCCAGAAGCTTCGGCTAACGTTAAATCGGACTCTGAAATGCCACCAACAGCCTTATGAACAACTTTATTTCGAACCTGGTCGGTATTTAGCTTTGTCAACGAATCACATACAGCTTCGAGCGATCCTTGAGTATCCGCTTTAACGATTAGCGGTAATTCCGGAAGTTCCGCAGCTTTCATCTTCTCAAGTAACTCATCAAGTGTGCCCATGCCACCCTGGTCGCCAGCCGATCTTCCCTGGTTCTCCTGGCGCCATTCAGCAGCTTCTCTACCAGTTTTCTCGTCTTTAACCACATTAACCCGATCACCTGCTTTAGGAACACTCGAAAGCCCAAGGACCTCGACTGGAGTCGAAGGACCAGCCTCGGTTAATTCGATTCCATTATGATCACTCATAGCTCGAATCTTACCAACCTCTAGACCGGCAACAACAAAATCACCGGTACGAATCGTGCCGTGTCTCACCATAATCGTCGCAACCGGTCCGCGGTTTTGATCTAGATGGGCCTCGACGACAGTTCCGTCTCCAGGAACCGTTGAGGATGTTTTCAACTCACTAATTTCAGCTTGTAGCAATATCGCTTCAAGAAGCTCATCGATGCCAGTCCTATTAATTGCAGAAACCTTCACAAACTGGGCATCGCCACCCCACTCCTCTGATTGAATGCCGTGTTCGGTAAGTTCGGTATAGACACGATCAAGGTTTGTATTTTCCTTATCGATCTTATTTACAGCAACGATAATCGGAACCCCGGCGTTTTTGGCGTGAGAAATCGCCTCAATCGTCTGTGGCATGACGCCGTCGTCAGCAGCTACTACTAATACGACGATATCAGTTGTGTCAGCACCACGGGCACGCATCGCACTAAAAGCTTCGTGACCTGGTGTATCGAGAAACGCTATTCGTTTACCATTATGAGAAACGGCGTAAGCACCAATATGCTGGGTGATTCCTCCCGCTTCACCGGATACTACATCAGACTTTCTAACTGCATCTAATATAGAAGTCTTACCGTGATCTACGTGGCCCATAACGGTAACAATCGGAGGTCTTACCTCGCTACCCGAAGCCTCGGCCTCCGCTGACTCCTTACCAACAATATCTTCCAATGATTTTTCAGTGGATACTACGCGGTAGTTATACTCTTCAGCTAATAGCGAAGCTGTATCGAAATCAATATTTTCATTTACGGTAACCATAACTCCTTGAGCAATCAACTTTTTGACCAACTCAGCGCCCTTAACTTTAAGCTGCTTAGCCAACTCGTTGACTTGAATGGCTTCACCCATTCTAACAACTCGGTAGGACGCCCTGGCCACAGTAATTTCTGTTTTATTTAGGTCTTTTCGTCGCTTCAAGTCCCTGCGTTTTTGAGCGGCATTGGGACGGTATACAGTTTTGCTTCGAGCACTTACCCCCGAAGTTGGGACGACTAAATCCAGTTCATCACCTGCCGAAAGCAGCATCCTGGTATTTACCCCTGAACTCCTTTTGGTTTTAGAAGAGGCTAGCCTACGTGCCCTACTTTCTTTAGTGTCAACATCTCTAGGCTTATCTTTTTCCAGCCTACGAGATCCAGCTTTAGGCTCGGCTCCCATTGCTATCGGATCTATAAGCGTTGGGTCCGACTTGTCGGCACCTACGCCGGTATATTTAGTTCCGCGGCTATCTTCTTTTTTCAAGCCACCGCGCCTAGGAGCACGCTCTGTTCGACTCTGTGCAACTTCTTCAGGAGTTGCTTTACGAACGATCGTGGCACCGCCCATGCTGCGTTTCTTTTTAGGCCGAACAGGCTCTTCTTCAGTTGCTTCAGGTTTAGTCTGAGCCGAAGCTGCGGGAGCTGCTTCAACTTTTTCCGCTTCCACCGACGCCTCAGCTGGAGCCTGAGCCTCTAAATTAGGTTCCGTTTTGTCGACTTCAGGAGATATGTCTGCTACCTGTTCAACATCGGAAGGTTCTTTTACTTCTGCCGCTGCTTCTGAGCTATCGGATTCCGAAGCAGCTTCAGCAGGAGCAGCTTCGTCCCCTTTACGACGTCTACGAATAACACGCGAACCAGACCTGACAACCGGCTTCCCTACTTGCGGAGTAGCAGCTTCACCCTTGATGGCTTTTTTAACCAACTCAATTTGATCATCGTCCAAGGTACTCTGATGGCTGGCAACATTTATGCCTACCACCTTAAGCGTGTTCATTAGCAACTTGCTCTGAATACCAATCTCTCTTGCAAGTTCATAAACACGAATTTTAGCCATCTATTGCCTCCGTTTTCGTTAACACATAATAAAAACCGCCTTAAGCTGTTTATTAGTGATAACCGATCTAATCATCTTCTTTTTGCGCTTTTTCAATTTCGCGCAACTCCTGCAAATACCGATCAACGGCGATCTGCACTGTACGCGCGATACCCAATGCTAAACCACTTCTACTGGAAACCTCTTCAACCGAGTCTGCAATAAGATCGCCTAATGTTTTATATCCAGCTTCAGCTAGCGCATGTGCAGCCGCTTCACCAACCCCTGAAACATTTTGAAAGATTGCAACTTTTTCCGAAAGATCAGCTGAAGAATCCCCTTCCGCAGATGGTATAGCCGCTTCTTCTGGAGAGGCAGAAGCGTTCTCTAACAACTCCTTAGCTTCATCAGATATTTCAGACTTTTGAGCCCTATCTTGGTAAAAGGCTTCTTCATCAAAAGTCTTAGCAGCTTCGACAACACTCTGAGCCTCTTCTTCCTCAAGATTCAGCAAACGTTCAAGAGCCCTAGGCCCTAGCTCTACCAACTCCTGAGCGTTACCAATACCTTCGTTAACCAAAATGCCTGCTCTAAGTAAGCCAAGTCCGCCAATCGCAGCAAACATTTCCTTAACTCCAAGCATCTCTTGTTCCAATTTAGCTTCGCTTTTAATATCCAGCCTCCAACCAGTTAACTGCGCTGCAAGTCGAACATTCTGACCTCGTTTACCGATGGCCAAAGACAGCTGGTCTTCTGCGACAATCACTTCCATAGTATGGTTGTCTTCGTCTACGATAACCTTACTAACCACAGCAGGCGCCAAGGCATTGCAAACCATCCTGGCGGGATCTGGGTCATGCGGAATAATATCTATCTTCTCTCCGTTCAATTCTTGAACCACAGACTGTACTCTAGCACCTTTCATACCGACACAGGCACCAACCGGATCAACCGATGAATCTTTAGAATGCACGGCAATTTTCGAACGATAGCCCGCATCGCGTGCAGCACTCTCAATAGAGACAATACCGTCATAAACCTCGGTAACAGCCTGTTCAAACAAGGCAACCAAAAACCCTGGATGTGCTCGCGATAAAATAATCTGAGGGCCTCGAGAACTGCGCTTAACTTCAAGCACAAATCCTTGAATCCGATCTTTCGGTCTAACTCGCTCCGTAGGAACTTGCTCGCGATGCGGAATCATAGCCTCAGTGCGCCCTAGGTCGACAATGATATTGCCACGCTCTACTCTCCGTACATGCCCACTAAGAATTTCACCGACTCGGTCTTTAAACTCCTCATAGATCTGCGCTCGCTCAGCATCTCGAACTTTTTGGACTATGATCTGCTTTGCAGACTGCGCTGCAATCCTACCAAAGGCCGCGGTATCAATCTTTACCCCAATAGAGTCACCTAGTACCGACTCTGGGTCTAACTTCAAAGCACCTGAAAGTTCAATTTCGATCTCTTCATTTGCTACATCATCATCTTCAACAACCGTGCGAAACTGAAACAACTCAATCTCATCACCTTCTTCACTGTAGTGAGCTTCTAAGTCAGAGCTAGGACCAAAGACTCTGCGTGCCGCATGAACCATTGCTTCTTCCAAGGCACTTACAATGATCTCTTTATCTAGATCCTTGTCACGGCTAACAGCATTGATAACCCGCTTTAGCCCCGCGTCCCCTCCGTTAGTTTCAAACATACTTATATTCCTTTAAGATTAGAATTACCCATCGTATCACAACGTACTAATGTTTATCCCAATTATAGACAACCGTAGCCTGTTTCAAGCTATTCAGTGGAAACGACCACTGACCTCGGCTGGTTTCGATACAAACTTCACCATCGGAACTAACCGATAGCACCTTACCCTTGCCATAAACGCGATCAGAGATCTTTCTCACCAACCTAACTTCAACCGTCTCGCCTATATGACTATCGAAGTGCTCCTTTAACCGTAGCGGGCGCTCCGCACCTGGGGAGCTAACTTCAAGAGCGTACTCACCATCCACCATTTCATCTAGTGCCTCTAGCTCATTTAAGACCTTGGTGACTCTTAAACAGTCATCCATATCGACTCCGTCACCATCGATAGAGTCTATATAAACCCGAAGAGTTCTATCCTCCTCCCAGCTAACATCTAAGCAATGATACCCAAGAGGCAGAATCGGAGGCTCTACCAATGCGATCACTCTATCTAAGTCTTCTCTATTCAATAAGACCTCAAAATTATCTCTATGCTACGAAAAACCGCTGCTTTTATTGGAGTCTTTTGCTACAAAAAAAGGCCCTTCAGCAACCGTAAATACCTAAAAAAGGTTTTTTTACAATCACTTAGGCCTGATTTCAAAATCTAACAATCAAAGAAACCAGAGAAAACAGAACGATCTTCTACTACCATAAGGGCATAGCCATTACAACTCTAATCGCCAATAGACCTTCAGTTATCTAGGTACTCGAGCGAAGAAATACTGCTTCTACGATCGGCATCCCGGTGCAGCCAGATTACAAAATCCCTGATTGAAATAGGTTCCGGCTCAAATACGGCTTTGTCGTCATCTCGCAAAGCAACGATTAGACGACCTAGCATATCGCTATCACTAGGTTTTCTTATCGGGCGTTTTAAAACTCGAACGCCTTTCGACTCAAACCGGCACAAAGATAGCGGGTTGATTTTATAGCCCGTCGCTTCGGCAAGCTTCTGATTAATCACATCAA